>CAZUPG010000008.1:0-15505 GCA_964622085.1 uncultured Pirellulales bacterium
TTATGGTGCAAAGAAAGAAAACTGGAGTTGTTGAAGTTTACTATTTGGAAGAAAAACCAGAAATTGACGAAGGCCCATTCTTAAAAGAAGAGAGAAATTTAATAGAAGCTATTGCTGAGCGATTAGGGAGAATTACCGATCGCAAGAAGATAGGAAAGGAGTTGCGGGCATCAGAGCAGAAGTTTAGAGATCTAACCGAGACTACTACTGACTGGTTATGGGAGGTTGATAAAGACGGGGTATATACTTATGTCAGCCCTAAGGTTAAAGAGCTATTAGGTTATGAGGTTAGTGAGGTGTTGGGTAAAACTCCATTTGATCTTATGCATAGAGAAGAGGCGAAAAAAATAGGTAAATTTTTCAAAAAGAAAGTTATTAATAAGGAGGCATTTTATAAGTTGGAAAATGCAAATCGCCATAAGGATGGACATTTAGTAGTCTTAGAGACAAATGCAATCCCTATCTTTGATGAAAAAGGTCAATTGAAGGGATATAGGGGTATAGATAGAAACATTACCGAGCAGAAGTGGGCAAAGAAAATACTGAGGGAAACTGAGAGACTGGCTACCAAAGGTCAGTTAGCGGCGCTGATTGCCCATGAGATCAACAACCCGCTGGCAGGCATTAAAAACTCATTCCTGCTAATCAAAGACGCTATCCCTGAGGATCATCCATACTATCGATATGTCGGCCTAATCGATAAAGAGATCGAGCGGATATCTGACATAGTGCGGCAAATGTTCGACCTGCATCGGCCAAATCAGGACCCAACCGATTTTTTAGTCAATAATTCTATCCACGAAGTGGTTGCACTGCTGGAGGGCGACTGCAATAAGCATAACGTGATTATCAGTATCGATAGCAGCGATAAAGCTCTGAAGCTGCCGGAGGCCCTGCTTCGGCAGGTATTGTTCAATATTGTCAAGAACGCCGTCGAAGCTTCACCGCCAGGCGAGGAGGTGAAGGTAGCTGCAAGTATAACCAAGGATGACTTAACACTGACAGTTTCTGATCACGGCAGCGGTATTCCGGAGCAGGTGCAATCCAGGGTTTTTGAGCCGTCCTTTACGACCAAGAATGGTCAGACGACAACGGGGTTAGGTCTTGGTCTTTCGGTATCCAAGGATATTATTGAAGAGATGGGAGGTTCTATTCATTTTGAGAGCAAAGTGGGCAAGGGAACCGTTTTCAGTATCGTTATCCCACTTAGTGAGGCCGGAAACGGAGTGCAAAACGGCTGAATTTGATTGAGGCAGGAGCACTTTGGAGTCCAGATTCTGCCAGAAGGACTCAGGATTCTGAAAAAGGCTTGTTAGTTATAAAGCATAGGAAACCAATAAAAGTGAAGATTTATAGGACATTGGCCGATACTAAATATAGATGCTCAACTATGGTTTAAAGAGACCCGCAAAATGGGGGTAGATCATCTGGGGTGTACTGTATTGGGGCGGATAAGTCGAAAGCAAAATTGAGATTGCTTCTTTCAGTTTAGGCAGAGCTAATTTTGTTGTGCTTTTTGTTGGCCTCGCGGCTGTAGGTCTTTTTGTGGGGGAATAATATGGAATCAGAAATCACCGAAAAAAGCGGGATAGTTGAATTGAGTCGAATTTTACTTGCCGACGATGAAGATACTTTCCTGCAATCGACTGCTGATTTATTGCGACGGGAAGGATATCGATGTGATTGTGTTCCCAGTGCCGCCAGAGCAGTTCAGATGCTCAGCGATAATGAGTACGATCTGCTGATTGCCGACGTCAAAATGCCTGGCAACTCGGAGCTGGAGCTGGTTCGGAATCTGCCGAGTATTTCTGAAAATGTGCCGGTCATCCTGGTAACCGGCTATCCCTTGCTGAATTCGGCAATTCAATCGGTCAACCTGCGGGTGGAGGCGTATCTGGTCAAGCCGCTCGATTTCGATGAGCTGCTTGGAAATGTCCGCATCGCGGTTGAGCATTGCCGCGTTTATCGTTTCGTCCGCAGCCTAAAACAGCGTTTACGGTACTGGTATGATGGTTTGCGGGATGTTGAGGAACTGTTGAAAAACAACAGCCAAAATGCCTTACCAGTATCTGTCGAAACTTTTCTTGAGCTTACATTTCAAAACATTGTTGGCGCACTGGCTGACCTGAAGCACCTGACAGGATCTCTGGCCGTGCACGAAAGGGAGGAAGAGGTCTGCCACTTATTTAATTGTCCACGTCTAAAGTCACTATCAGACGGTGTGGCAGAGACTATTGACACTCTGCAAAAGACCAAAAGCTCTTTCAAGTCCAGAGACCTGGGAGAAATGCGCAGAAGGTTAGATGAGCTTGTCAATAACAAAGTCTAAAAAACCGGAAATAAATAAAGACCTGTAGGGCCTTTGGCCGATGTCTGTAAGCGGAAAGGCCCGCAGAAGTGGGTGTGGGTCGCCTTGCCGTGCAGGAAAGCAAAAAGGCCTGTAAGTCGAAGGCACAATCGAGATAGCCCTTTTACGTTTAAAAGAGCGCTCTTGGTTGTGCCTTTTTTATTATGAGAGCTGTTATATATAAAATTATAAGTTTTTATGAGATGCGTGCAAAGGCGCTGGGTGTTTTGGTGGCTAACGCGCAAAAGGCCTTAAAGGAATCGGAGAGAAAAAGAAAAGCTGACGAGCAGGCAGAAAAAATAGAGAATTTTGTAAAGGAGATAACTACGGAGGTAAATAATATGGTCACGAGAATTTACTTTCAAAAAGAACGTAAGCAGATGACCGACGACCAAACAAAGGTCTCGGTGGATTTCGTCAATTTCGTTAAGACCCTAACAAAGAATGTACAGTCGCTGCTGAGGCGTTTTCAGAACAGCCGGACGTTTGAGGAAAAAATCGACAAAGAGATGAAAGAGCTCGAAACCCATGTCAGGCGGAGATTAAAAGAATTTGACGAGGTCCTGCAGGAGACGCCCGATACCATGACAAATCGCCTGAATAAATATGCTGGCAATATAGCTGCCGGTATCAGAGAGCGCTTAGATGCCCTGGCTTGGGTGTGGTACAGACGAATGTGGAACCGAGAAAATATGCGCACCACACGAACTTTCGACAGCAAAATTAACCTGGATGTTAGCAGTAGTCTAACGAAATCGTTGGCAAACAACGCCGAAGAAGGTTCTCCAGGGGAGGTTATTGACCCACAGGACAGCGAATTAGAGGCCCTGTTTGATGGGCTGAATACAATAAATATAAATGAAGCGAACAGTAATAGCGAAAAATCAGAACGTCAAATACATTTAAAAGTATAAGTAGATGCAAGAGGTGAAGAACCATTCTATCCTGGCCGTGTTAGACGAAAGGTTTCATAGGTTTATCGATACCATTGGCGAAGTTCCTTATGTGGCCCTGCCCCCGGAGCGGCCAGAAATTATTTGCTTCGCCGGGAAGGTCAAAGCATTAAGCGGATATGACGCTAATGATGTATTAACTGACAGGCAGCTTTGGGTGGATATGATTCATCCTGACGACCGAGAACGAGTTTTTGCTGCATTTGCCAAATGTAAAAACGAGGGAACGCAGTTTGAAATAGAGTATCGCATTATTCATAAGGACGGTTCACTGCGTTATGTTATCGACAAAGGTGAGCCTGTTTTTGGAGACAGCGGCGAGATAATTCGAATTGAGGGGGTAATAACGCTCATTGGCGAGCGCGGGGAATCTATGAATATGCAGTTGTCCGAGATTTCGAAAGTAAAAAAGTTTAGTAATGTGACGGAAAGTTTTCTATCGGGGGGGGTTTGCCTTGCCAGAGTAAAAAATGGGGGTTGCAGATGTTAAAATTGAAGCCAATGTCACTTGTTGAGGATGATAGTGTAGACGTAATGATAGTTAGGCGGGCACTTAAGGAACTGCAGATTACAAGTCCGTTAGTTCATTCGAGCAATGGTAAAGAAGCTCTGGAGTATTTAAGGAGCGAGAGTAATAAAAAGCCGTGTGTCATTCTTTTGGATTTGAATATGCCGAAGATGAACGGCATCGAATTTCTGAAAGTCGTAAAAGCGGACGACGTGCTGAAAAAGATTCCCATCGTAGTATTGACCGCATCCAGAGAAGGGCAGGATGTAGTTGAAAGCTTTAAGCTTGGTGTTGCCGGTTATATAGTCAAGCCCATTGATTATATAAAATTTGTGGAGGCAATCAGGGTAATTGATGCGTACTGGACATTGAGCGAATTGCCAAATGTGGTCTGAGATTACGGAAAGAAAACAATTCAAAATCTTACCGACGAAGATGACTTCCCATTGTTTTATGTAGCAGTGCAACATTGCGTCCATAACATAAAACAGCCTTATCAGTACTGATATGACCGGTTAGGGGAATTGAAGAATATATGTAAGAGATGGAAGACGTTTTCGATATCCCTTCATACTTTTCTCGAACTTACATTTCAAAATATCATCAGCGAGTGGAGTGACCTGAAACATCTAACAGAAGTTTGTCACTCTAAAAAAATTAGAATAAACAAATAAAGTTTTATAGAGTACTCGCCGATAAGGTGTTTGAAGAACGGCTCACAGAAGTGGGTGTGGGTCGCCTTGTCGTGCAGGACGTAAGGTCTGTAAGTCGAAGGCACATCGAGATAGTTTTTTTCAGTTTAGAGAAAAAGCTATCTCGTTGTGCCTTTTTTATTTGTCTCGCCGAGGCCAAGACAAGGCGTTTGATAAAAAACTTTGGTTTACCAAGTTAGATAAGATTTTCTATCTAACGGGGTTTAGATTGTAAGGGTTGTTGCTTCCACTTTTAGTTTCCGGGGGGAAACGGAAGCATACAGCTAAGAAATGTTTGATAACTTTTGGAAAAAGAATGAAAGGAGGTGAATTAAAATGGCAGTGCAAAAATCGACCGCATCATCCAGCCTGGTCGAAGTGGTTGACCGGATCCTGGACAAAGGAATCGTCATCGATGCGTGGGTGAGAATTTCACTCGTTGGTATCGAGTTGGTGGCGATTGAAGCCAGAATGGTGTGCGCGGGGGTTGAGACCTTCTTGAAGTATGCTGAGGCAGTAGGTCTGACGGCCGAAGCGGCATAAGTAACCACTCCCAGCCTAAGTGTGAGATGTCCTTGGGAGTATAGAGGCGCATTAAAAACCCCTCTATAGAGCTTGTGCTTAAATCCCAGGTATATCTTCGGAATTATATTTAACTTTATATTCTAAAGTATAGATTCCTGCTTTCGCAGGAATGACAAATCGAGAAGTGAGATGGAAGACGTAGAGCAGCTTCGTAATATAGTCGAAAAATTAGTCGATTCATACGAATCAAAGGTGAAGGTGGTTACCTCTTTAATGAGAGAGGTTAATCAAAGGATTCGCAACTACCATATAGAGCAGGAGCAAATGACCGATACCTTGAAGCATATTTTGGCTAAGAACGAATGTTTAAGGAATAAAGACTTTGATGCCATGATGACCGGGATTCGAAGTCACCAGCAAGCAAGAGAAAAGGAAGCCAGCCGGATGGTAGAGGATTTCTGTAAGGAAGAAGAAGAGACGGCGGCCGGACTGAAAGACATCCTTACGGTAAAGAGCTCCTCAACATTAGAGGACTTTAAGGTTTTGAAGGAGAAGATGCTAAACCGGCCTAAGGAAAGAGAAAGAAGGATTAGCCAGATGCTAAAGGATTTTCACCGTGACCAGGAAGAATTAAACACAGCCCTGAGGATGTTGTTGGAAAAAGGTCCTTCTGTCCGGATTAAGGACCTTAGGGCAATGGTGAAGGCGTTTCATATTGACCGCAAGGATGAGAATACAAGGATAGATAAGATGTTAGAAGAGTTTGAGAGAGTAAAAGATGAAATAAGTAACCAGTGGCAGGGAGTAATGGCCACGGTTGAGTAGGGTGGGGTTCACCCCACCAATTAATTCGGCGGGGCAAGCCCCGCCCTACGGCAAGGATTTCTAACGGGGTAAAGGTTCGTAAGGAAATTAAAACAAGAGTGAAAAAACAATTAGGAGATTAGAAAATGGCAAACGCAGATGATATCAAATCCTTGGCTCAAGATACGGCTAACGCTTATAAGGACAGGGTGAAGCGGATCAAAGAGATCAAGAGTGAGGTCAAAGGGATCAAGAGTGAGGTCAAAGGGATCAAGAGTGAGACAAAGAAATTTATAGGTACCTGCGCAGCAGATGTCTCCAAACTAAAGGCAGACGTCGGTACGTTCCTGGGCGAATGCAAGAAAGAGGATAAAGCTCGAGCAGCAGATGTCTCCAACCTAAAGGCAGATGTCTCCAACCTAAAGGCAGATGTCGGTACGTTCCTGGGCGAATGCAAGAAAGAAGACAAAGCCAGAGCTGCGGATGTCTCGAAGCTAAAGGCAGAGGCTGATAGATTAGTTGATGCTTTTAAGAAAGAGGTACAGGAGACAGCCAAGGCCTGGCAAGCCCTGCTGGGTACAATGGCCACCACCAGAAAAGAAAAGCCATCTCCTATAGCAAGAGCGGCAGCAAAGGCAGAAAAGAGAGAGCTGGTTGGCGCCGGGGCTGGAGCGAAGATGCCTGCTAAAAGAGGTAGTAAAAAAAGAAGATAGAAAAGGGCCTTTGAATAAAATGTCTAATAAATCCCGTTTAGAAAGAACTTTCTAACGGGATAAAGAAAGATGGCAATAGAAATGGCTACGAAAACAATGGCTCAGAGGAAAACAACGGCAAAAGCTATGGGCATAACGTGCGCCTTCTGCAAGGGATTAGGCAAAGACCCCTTTGGGCTTCTATCTCCTCTGGCTACCTGCCAGGTATGCTCTGGAACAGGCAAGGTAAGAGTTACACCGCCAACGGCAAAATGCGCCTTCTGCAACGGGACAGGGGTTTACCCCGATAAAAGGCTTACCTGTACCGTATGCGGAGGCAAAGGCATGGTTACAGTGCCAAAGGGCGCAAAGATGTGCAGCGAATGTAACGGCAGCGGCCAGGCCCCGGATGGTCTTCCCTGTCTTGCTTGCAGAGGTAAAGGTGTTGCGTGATATTAGGACCTCTAAATAAATGGAGTTTTTTGTGTGAATAAATAGGAGATTTAATAATGCATTATCTGCAAGAAGCAAAAAAATGGATTGGTGAGATTACTGAAATTGCCTTGTTGTTGATCGCCCTTGCGATTGCGCTCGAAATCCTTTTTGGCGAGACAGTTGCTTTTTTTGGACAAGGGATAGTTGCCAACCTTACCCGATTAATTAGTAGCCTGGGCGAAAACGGTCTTGTTGGTTTGATCGCTTTGGCTATTATTCTTTTCCTGTTTCGCAGAAAGGAAGCTGTTGAATAGAGTCATACTTGTTTGGCGTGCTCAGAAGTGGCCGGTTCATTCGTGAAGCCGATTAAGTGCTCTTTTACAAAATAAATGCCCCTCCTGTTATAAAGGGGGCTCCCAAATCTCGATGTTTTGGGATTTGGGGACCCAAGGGCGATGTATGAACAACAGAAATCTCGCCTTTGTTTCGATACAAGGCGTATCGAGGGCGTGATTAACCCCATCCCGGGATTTTCGGGATGTGCTTGTTAAAAAGGAGGTGTAAGATGCGAGTTGAAGAACAGACTACAGTATTAGAACCACGTTCCTCACCCGATTTTGTGGAGACTGACGAGGTAAGCGCTATAACCGAAAGGGCCTTAGCTTATGTCTCAGCCGGGTTTCCAATTCATTTCAGGGGGGTATCCGGCACGGGAAAAACCACCCTGGCTATGCATGTGGCCTCTAAAATAGGCCGACCGGTAGTAATGGTTCACGGGGATGAGGAGTTTTCTACTTCTGATTTGGTGGGTGGAGAATACGGATACAAGAAAAAGAAGGTAATAGATAACTTTATCCACTCAGTACTGAAAACCGAAGAAGAGGCGCAGAAAACCTGGGTAGATAATCGCCTGACCGTCGCGTGTAAATACGGTTTTACCCTTATCTATGATGAGTTTACCAGGTCCAGACCCGAGACGAACAATACCCTTTTACCAGTTTTGCAGGAGAAGATGCTCGACCTTCCCGCTGCCAGACAGGGTGGAGAGGGCTATCTCAGGGTGGACCCGAATTTCACAGCTATATTTACATCCAACCCCGAAGAATACGCCGGTGTCTATAGGAGCCAGGACGCCCTTAGAGACAGGATGGTAACCCTCGACTTAGACTACTATGACAGAGAAACAGAAATTGCCATAGTCTGCAGCAAGACGGGGCTTTCACAAGACCAGGTGGAAAAAATAGTAGATATAGTCAGGGCGTTGCGAGAATCCGGCAAATGTGAATATGAGCCGACGATTCGTGGGGCCATAATGATAGGCAAAACCTTAAGAGTGAGAGGTGGTTCCGTAAGGATGGACGACCCAGTATTTCGGGAAACAGCAATAGATATACTTTCGTCAGAGACTTCAAGAACCGGTACCAGGAAAGAGACAAATAGGACTGTAGAAATAATTAACGAGATAATTGATGGAATAGTCGGCCAGGAGCCGAGTTACCGTGAATTCGCGGTAAGTAGTAACGAAGTCGTGGATGTTGTTAGCGTTTAAGGAGATACAAGATGGCACTAATGAGAGGATTTACCAAGGTTGACGATGAAGGCAAGATCCCTATCCCTAAAAATATGGCCAGGGAGACTAAACTTAAACCCGGCCAATTAGTAGAGATTAAGGTGCAGGGAACAACCCCAACTCAGTATTTAACAATCAAACCGCGAAAAACAGCAAGGTAAAAGTTGGTAACTGGTGATTGGTAGTTATTTAACCAATTACCAAAAGCGAAGCGAAAAAAGGAGTGATAAACCATGTCGAACCATAGAGAAGATACAAATGAATTTGTTCCGTGGGAAGACGAGCAAGAAGGAAAGAGAAAGCCATATAGAGGCAACATTCCCCCAAAAACCAACATACAGTCCAAGGTTCATTCAAAGCCAAAAACTGATGGTCAGGGATATCTGGATATGTACAGAGCAACCAAGGAAAAAGAACGGACGCAAAAATATGGAGAAGTTTTAGCGAAACGACTGAGAGATATTTCAGGGACATGGCGAGATTTAAAAAAATACCTGTCGCACAACGAAAAAGAGCTGTCTGAGGTTGCTAAAGGAAGTATAGAGGGATCGCAAGAGTCGAGGAAACTGCCCCGTAATGTGAAAACTGTAGATTGGAATTATTGATAGTTCGACTTTGCTCACTATCAATCCTGAGCGGTGTCGAAGGATTGATATTTTATTACATAAACCCCGTTAGATAATTTCATATCTAACGGGGTAGAAAGGATTTTATCAAATGGATTGGGAACGGGATACAGAAGATGTTGGCCGTCAGGATAAAAGTGTAGATTCTGAAACGTTTGTAGATAGCCAGGATACAGGATTAGTATGGGACCGTATAGCCACGACAAAAGACGGTAGGACGTACGGCCGTACCGGAAGAGTTGGGCAGCTTTTACGGCAGCATGTATATGACTGTGCTTTCTGTAAAGGCACAGGCCAACGGCCCAAGGGGTCAAAATGCCCTGTGTGTAAAGGCAGGGAGACAGTTCGTGTCCAGCCACCGGCGGTAATATGCGCCTTTTGTGGAGGAACGGGGGAAGAGATTCGCAGCTCAGTGATTACCTGCTCGGTGTGTAAAGGAAAAGGTGTGGTATCAGTTGTAGAGCCCATTAAGATTTGTTCTGCCTGTCGGGGAAGTGGCAGACCAATAGGCAGTAGCCTATATTGTACGGCCTGTAAAGGTAAAGGCGTGGTTACAGTAAAAACAGTTTAAAAAGGAGAAGCTCCGGCAATAGGCTGTCCCAGCGGAAGTGAGTACTGAGCTAAGCGAACGTGTGGCCGAAGGATGTCCCGATAATAGCGGGGAAAAAAGTAAATTTGAATTGGGCGCTGCCCAGCAAAAAGAAGGAGAAAAAAAATGCCAGTTGATACCATAGCAGAAGTTCAGCCAATAAGGATAGCCAAGGAACAGCCAAGTTTTGTTATTACCCCTTTTCTGGAGGATATAATAAACAGGTCTTTATTATATCTTGAAGCCGGTTTTCCTATTAATTTCTCGAGTCCGGCTGGTATGGGAAAGACAACCATAGCTATGTATGTAGCAGCCCAGCTTGCTCAGCCGGTAATACTAATTCACGGGGACGATGAGTTTGTTACATCAGACCTGGTGGGGGGAGAGCACAGCTACCGGAAGAAGAAGACGGTAGACAATTTCATCCACTCTGTCTTAAAGACCGATGAGAAGGTCTCGGGTGCCTGGATAGATAACCGTTTGACCGTCGCCTGTAAGCATGGGTTTACACTTGTTTACGATGAATTTACCCGCTCAAGAGCTGAGGCGAATAACGTGTTACTTGGTGTTTTGGAAGAGAGGATTTTAGATTTGCCCGCAGCCAGAGGAGAAGATGCCTACCTCAAAGTGCACCCGAACTTTCGCGCCATATTCACCTCAAATCCGGAGGAATACGCTGCTGTTTACAAGGCCCAGGATGCACTGCTTGACAGGATGATAAATATAGTATTAACCCATTACGATTATGAAACAGAGCTCGCCATAACCAGCGCTAAATCAGGAATATCCGAATCCGATGCCGAGCGCATCGTAAATATGATAAGGGATTTGAGACAAGAGCAGATAGATGGTAGCGGCCCAACTATCCGCGCTTCTATAATGCTTGCTAAGATTTTAAGGTTATGCAAGCGAAATAAATCTACCAATACCTTTGCACAGGCCTGTGTGGATATCTTAAATACGGAGACACGCCGAAGAATAGAAGGTCAGGCCAGTAGAAAAAATTTGAAAGAGATAGTACCGGAATTAGTAAACAAGTATTTTAATGTCGGCGTTACCGATGTAAAAAAAATCAGCGCTACGGATGGAGAAAAAATCCTTGTTTAATGGGGCTATAAGAGAAAAGAATGCTTTGTTGAAAAGCCTGCTTGTCATTCTGAGCGCAGCGAAGAATCTCACCCTTCCAGACGGTAGAGAGATTCTTCACTTCGCTTTGCTCCGTTCAGAATGATGATTTTTGCACGTTTTCAACAGAGCAAGAAAAGGAGTAAATAATGACTTCAAGGGGAAAAGAGACTATTAAGGCTATAAAGGACTTAGGTGGAACAGCCCATCCTACTAAGATAGGAAAAGCATTAGGTATATCCGGTGATTATGCGGAGCAGTTGTGTCGGTACCTTGTTTGGGCTGGCTACTTAATCAAAAAAGGCCTGAAGTACGCAATTTTTACCCGGGCTGCTATTAAACCAAGTCAAACGTGATAAGTATTAGAGAGTAATCGGTAGCCAGTTAAAAAATAAACTCTGGTTACTTCAGAACGGAGCAATGAAAGGAATGTCTACTCCTAATGAAATAAGGATTTTAAGGATAGTTAGAGAGTTAGAGAACCCAACAAAAAAGGCTGTGGCCGAAGCAATGGAGTTCCCTGAGGATTATGCCGGCTATATTCTTAAAGTACTGGCTGAACACGGCTTTTTAGAGAGAGAATCAGGGAGTTTTTATATAACTGAAAAGGGGATAGATGAACTTTTGGCCACTCTTTACCATATTCAGGGAACACTTCAGGCAAAGATAAACAGGGCAGCCAGGCAGGAAAAGAGGATAGAAAAGAGAATAGAGGAACTTAAAGGTATCGAAACCAGGGCATAGACCAATACAGGAGGTATAAATATGATTGGATATGAAGCGACAGTACTTAAGGTTGTAAGAGAACTAAAAATAGCTGACGAAGAGGCACTAAGTCGAAAGATGGTGGTGTCATCTGAATATGCAACTGAAATATGTAATGGCTTGGTTAAAGACGGCTATCTTAAAAAGACGCCGAAAGGGTATCAACTTACTGCCGAAGGAGAAAAAGTAGTTAGCCCGGTTAAAGTAAGAGGCCCCATCCCAGTTTTAAGGGGCGGAATAACATAAATGAATAACTGTTTGATTGGGTAATTGAAAGGGGGCGTATCTAATGTCCAAAGAGAAGGAAAAAGGCAAGCCGGAAGAAGAAAAAGGTAAAGAGGCAGAGATGGACTTCGGTATGGGAAAAATCTCATTAGGAGGATTGGGAGGTATCTTTGAAGGAATAGGTGGTTTTATTAATGCGCTTGCTAAGATGCAGGAGAAGGGAGGAATTTCAGAAACTGGAGAGATAAAAGGGTTAGGCGGTAAGGTGAAAGGAATGTATGGTTTTAACATAAGAACCCTCGCAGACGGAACCGCCAAAGTAGAACACATTGGCCACGTCGTCAAAAAAACCCCAAAAGGACCTGTGGTTGAAGAAGTTAGAGAACCGATAGTAGATGTTTTTGATGAGGATGACCATATTTTAGTTGTAGTGGAGTTACCCGGTATTGAAGAGCCGGATGTTAAAATAGATATAAAAGAAGATATCCTTACCCTGTCTGCTGAAAGAGGAGAGAAAAAGTATAGCAAGGAAGTTCTACTTCCTTCTAAAGTGGATGAAAAGAGCCTTACTTCTTCTTATAAAAACGGAATTTTAGAGATAAAGCTCAAGAGAATTAAAGCAGGGAAGTAAACCCCGTTAGAAAGCTCAGGTGGGGCTTTAAACCCCACCCTCGCTATCTATTTTTTACCCCGCCCAAAGGGCGGAGCCTTCTTTCTAACGGGGTAAAAGGGAAGTTCAGAATAAAACAAATTATTCTTATTCTTCCTCTTTCCTATTTTTTTAATCGCAAAAACGGAAAATATACGAATAGGGGTTCATAAAATTGTGGTAGAAGCAATAACCTTAAAAGTTGCAGAAGCGCGCAGTCGCGATGTAGGCAGAGGCATAGCAAGATTAGACCCGAAGGATATGGAAAGGATTAGTGCTTCGGTAGGCGATGTAATCCAGTTAGAGGGCAAGAAAAAGACTGTAACCAAGGCGATGCCTGCTTATACGGATGATAGGGGTAAGAAGATTATCCAGATAGATGGCATTGTCCGAGAGAATGCCCAGATCGGTTTAGATGAAAAGCTCAAGATTCAAAAAGTGGATGCAAAGAGCGCAACCAGGATAACCTTAGCCCCTTTAACCCCCAGCTCATTGCGAGGCGAGAGGGATACCAGATATATAGGGAGATTGCTTGAGGGTCTTCCGTTAGTCGCCGGCGACCGAGTTCGGGCAAATCTCTTCGGTACCCGCTCTTGCGATTTTAAGGTCGTCGATACTACTCCTAAGGATGCCGTCCTGATTCAGCCAACCACCCTTATAAAGATAAAGACAGAGGAAGTGGCCGAGAAGCGGCGAGGCCTGAAGATTTCCTATGAAGACATCGGGGGATTGAGTAAACAGATACAGAGGGTAAGGGAGCTGATAGAGTTACCTTTAAAATATCCACAGGTCTTTGAAAGGTTAGGTATTGAAGCGCCAAAAGGAATTTTCCTCCACGGGCCTCCTGGCTGTGGAAAAACATTAATAGCGCGGGCTGTAGCCAATGAAACTGATGCCTACTTTACCAGTATAAGCGGGCCCGAGATTATGGGGAAATTTTATGGTGAATCAGAAGCTCGCCTGCGCTCGATATTTGAAGATGCCCAGGCAAATGCCCCTGCTATTATATTTTTAGATGAAATCGAATCTATTGCCCCAAAAAGAGAAGAGATGGGCGCTGAAAAACAGGTTGAACGAAGAGTGGTGGCGCAGCTATTGGCCTTGATGGATGGGCTGCAGGCACGAGGTCAAATTGTGGTAATCGGGGCAACAAATATTCCTAATGTTGTAGACCCGGCTTTAAGGCGTCCCGGCCGTTTTGACAGAGAGCTTGAGATACCGATTCCGGATAAAAACGGAAGATTAGAAATATTACAAATTCATACTCGAGGTATGCCTTTAGCGGATGACGTTGACTTAGAAAAATTGGCCTCAATTACACATGGTTTTGTCGGGGCAGATTTAGAATCTCTTGCCAGAGAAGCTGCAATGGTCTGCCTCAGAAAGATACTTCCCAAGGTAGATTTTGAATTGGTGGATATACCTTATGAGCTGCTTTTAGAGTTAGAAGTTGCAATGGACAATTTTATGGAGGCATTAAAGGAGATTGATCCCTCAGCGATAAGGGAGGTCTTTGTTGAAGTCCCTGATGTGAAATGGGAAGATGTAGGCGGCCTTGAAGATGTAAAAAAAAGGTTAATGGAGGCTATAGAGTGGCCTCTCAAACATCCGGAACTTTTTGAAAAAGCCAACACCAATCCACCAAAGGGGATATTGCTTTATGGCCTACCTGGCACAGGAAAAACCTTAGTAGCAAAAGCGGTTGCCAATGAGAGTGAGGTAAATTTTATTTCTGTCAAAGGGCCCCAGCTCGTAAGTAAATTTGTGGGCGAGTCTGAAAAAGGTATTCGGGAAATATTCCGAAAGGCAAAACAAGCCTCTCCCTCTATCCTTTTTTTCGATGAATTAGATTCCATAGTGCCCGTTAGGGGTGGAGGAGACACTACTCATGTTACCGAGCGAGTTATCAGCCAGTTTTTGACTGAGATGGATGGAATAGAAGAATTAAAGGGCGTGGTAGTCCTTGGTGCTACCAACAGATTAGATATTGTAGACAAAGCGGTCCTTCGGCCAGGAAGGTTTGATTTGCTTTTAGAGATGTCTGCCCCTGATGCGAAAACGAGATTAGAAATTTTTAAGATACATACCAAAGGCAAGCCCTTAGATAAGAATATCGACCTTAAAGAATTGGTGAGCAAAACCGACAAATTTACAGGCGCGGATATAGAGGCCGTTGCCAGGAGTGCTTCAATTTTAGCAATAAGGCAGTTTTTAGAAAGCCAGAAGGGCAAAGTTACTAAAGAGAAGCTAAAGGATTTTACTATTAAGAAAAAACATTTTGATGAGGCAATAAAAACAATCAAGAAATAAACCACGTTGGATATGAAATTATCTAACGGGATAAATTCTCAAGGTAAAGTAAAATGGGTCAGAGAGCTTATATTTACGGCGTGGTGGGAGCTAATCAAGAGGCAAACCCCGTAACAAATGAAATTTCTCCGGGGGTTTATACAATTGACTATCAAGATATAGCCTGCGTGGTTGGTAACACCAATATGGATTCATTTAACTTTATGCCAAAGGAAGCGCTTGGCCGTCATTTGGTTGAACATCAGGCAACAATCGAAAAGATAATGAACGATTACACCATTATACCTTTTAAATTTGGAACGATAGTTGAGGGTCAAGATGAGGTCAAAAAGGTTTTGCAGAGTGGATATGCAGAATTCAAAGAGAAACTTCAAATAATGGATAAAAGAATAGAATTGGATGTAGTAGCACTATGGAATGATTTGAACAGTGCTATTAAAAGAGTGGGCGAGGAAAATGACCGGATAAAGACATTTAAAGAGCAGATAGCAAAAAAACCACCCGAAGAGACCTTGCAGGACAGGATTAAAATAGGCTCTATGGTTAAGGATGCCTTAGACCAGACGAGAGACAAAGTTCAATCTGAAATGTTGGATTTCTTAAAAGAGAAAGTGGTTGATATACAGAAGCACGAAATTATGGATGATAAGATGATTTTCAATACAGCCTTTCTTATAGAAAAATCTAAGC
>CAZUPG010000009.1:0-15429 GCA_964622085.1 uncultured Pirellulales bacterium
TAAACCGAAGGACTGAATAGAACGTCAGCCTTTAACTTTCGCTGCAGATAGAGTAGTAGGTTCAGGTCTTTTGCATCGGTGATTTTCTCACTTATCACTATTTCGTCAACATTCGTGTATTCAAGCAACTCCCGAATCTGGCCGATTTGCTTTCTTTCCACATTTGCCTTTTTGCCGACAATATCATCTACTTTGCCTTCGCCGAGTATTATCACCTGCTTTTTGATTTTCTTTTTTGCTTTCAAAATAAACTGATTCAGCTTAAAAATCAGAAGCAGATTAAGAAAAAACGAAATGGCAAATACGGTTGTCGGGAAGGCTCCCCATCTGCTTCTGAAGACATAAACAAAAGCGATGCTCAATAACGTCCCTAAAAACAGCCCCAGGAAAACTCTTTTGAACAAATCCCACGATGATCTGAACCTGCTTTTATAAACACCGAAAATAGCTAATGCTGGCGCATATATTAACGTAAGAAATACAAAGCTGTTTTTGTAAGGCAGAAAATTGCCCTCAGGAAATGGCAGACCGTAACGAAGCCAAAAGGAAATAACGAATCCAAGATTGACCAGAACAGCATCCGTAAATATGAGACAAATAAATATAAACAAGGCTTAACCACTCTTCCCTTTTGAGCTACAAATATTATTTAGGCGTCGAGTATGATTCTCTGACCTGCTTTTCTATCCAACTATATGTTTTCTCTAAACCTTCCCGCAAAGAACGTGTTGGTTTCCAGTTAATTTTTTCATAGATAAGTCTGTTATCTGAGTTTCTGCCTCTTACACCTAATGGCCCTTTAATATGTTTTATTCTAAGTTTTTTGCCGGTAATATCCATAATCATCTTTGCAAGCCCATTTATCGTTACCATTTCTTCAGAGCCTATATTAACAGGCCCCAAGAAATCCGAATCCATTAGTCTGCGAACCCCATCCAAGCACTCATCTATATAAAGAAATGAACGTGTCTGATTACCATCGCCCCACAGTTCAATTCCTCCGCCATCTTCTGTTTCGGCTACTTTACGACAAAATGCTGCGGGAGCTTTTTCTTTGCCATTGTTCCAAGAACCTTCAGTGCCAAATATGTTGTGAAATCTTGCGATACGCACCTGTAGACCATGATTTCTGTAATAAGAAAGATACATCCGCTCGCTAAAGAGTTTTTCCCAGCCATATTCACTGTCCGGCTGAGCCGGATAAGCTGAATCCTCCGAACACTTGGGGTTATCCGGGTCCATTTGGTTATACTCTGGGTAAATACAGGCTGAAGATGAATAAAACACCTTCTTGACACCCATTGCTCTGCAGATATCAACCATATTAAGATTTATCATTGCTGAGTTGTGCATTACTTCGGCGTCATGCTCACCTGTAAAAATATAACCTGCTCCCCCCATATCCGCAGCCAACTGATACACTTCATCAAATGGCCTATCAGTTACATTTCTACACACAATAGGGTCGCGCAAATCACCTATAACAAACTCATCGGCTGCTGTTTTGCTAAATTCCGGGTATTTCAGATCCACCCCACGAACCCAGAACCCTTCTTGTTTGAGTCTTTTAACAAGGTGACTACCAATAAAACCACCTGCACCACATACTAAAGTTGTCTTCACTTTTGAATCTCTCCCAAAAATTATGCCTTATCTATACGACTTGCCCAATCAAATCAAAATATTTTCTCGAAATCTTGTCAAGATTGTATTTTTCTCGAATAGCCATTAACGCATTTGCGCCCATCTGCTTTAGCTGGGCATTATCATTGTAAAGCTGCAAGATACTATCTGCCAGCACTTTTTCTTCACCAGGCTTGACCACAATGCCGCAACCTTCCTCTTTCACAATTCGGGCAATCTCTGATTTAGGAGACATTACTGCTACTATAGGGACTCCAGCGGCCATTAGGCCAAATGCCTTCGAAGGTACCGACAAACCCTCTTGTCCTTCCAGCAAAGAAACAATACCAACGTCGGCTAAATGCATTAAATGGCCCAGGTCTTCCCTGGCAACGTAGGTATGAAACTGGCAATTTTGTAAATTATGCCTGGTTGCATATTCCATAGCAGCCTGTTTCTTGTGCCCTTCACCTACAAATAAAAAACATATATCCTCATTATCTTTCAAGATTTCAGCAGCACTAATAATAGTTTCCATATCGTGAAAACGTCCCATATTACCGAAATAGCCAACAACAAACTTTCCTTCAAGGTTCCATTTTTTTTTCAGAGGGTTTTCTGTGCTTGAAGCAGAGCCTATGAGTTTATCGTCGCTCCAGACGCTGATATGATGCAGCTTTCCATTTATACTTAGATTGCACCTTTTCAATTTTTTTGCTACAATCTCTTCCATACACCGCCCGATGACAACGATTGCAGATGCATGCTTGAAGACAAAGGTGTTAAGCTGTTCCCAAAGACGGGATAATAGTCCATTTTCCTTTAAAACACCCAGCCGAACAGCAGTATCCGGATAAACGTCAAACACTAAATAGATATAAGGCCCGCTGATTTTCAACAACTTCAGTATGCCACAGGTAACGGCAAGAAAGGGGGGGTTAGTTAAAACAAGGATGGGTCGTTTGGAACGATGAAATAGCAGATGAAGAAAAACCGAAATCGCAAACGTTATTTGGTTGATTACTCTGCCAATCAGATTCAGTTTAGGAAATCTCGTCCCCCACACGCGTCGTATGTGAATGCCCTTATGTTCCATGCATTTTGGAATTCTTTTGTTCCTATTCAAAATTGTCTGGGGACCACAAATCACCTCAACATTAATGCCAAGTTGTACCAGTTCTTCACACAATTCAGTCAACGTCTGACCTGTCGAAACCAATTCAGGATAAAAAAGCTGGCATAGAACTAAAAGTCTGGGAATGTTGGCTTCCAATTTATTTAACCGGTGCATTTGTCTAAACGAGCTGTTATTTTTGAAGAATAGCAAAATAGTTTCTTATGATTGCCTTAGCTGATGCGTGTCTTATCAAACTCCTGGCTTTCCAATGGAAGACAGTTATTCGGGTGAAAATTTGCTTAAATCCTACATTCATGAATAGGCTTTTTAACTCTCTTGTCGTGAAGTGCCACGGGTGAGGCTTATCGACATATTTCAACAACATCCTAACTGGTTTGATTAACGGGATGATACAATGCGAATGGAATATTATTCTTCCGCTCTTCTTAAGAACTCTATGCATTTCCAGACAAACTTTTGACGGTTCATTAGAATGATCGAGAACATTGAAACATATGACTATATCAAAAGTCTCATCGGGAAAATCAAGTTTTTCGCCGACACCTGTAACATGCTTTACATCTCCGTCTTCTAATATTCCAACTTTTTGATATTCTTCTATTAGAGGATCTACGCCTACCTTTCGCCCGGCCGTGATATAATGAATCATCCCCTTTGGACCACATCCTACTTCTAACACATTCTTTTGGGCAAAATCGTCAAATTGAACATTACCAAGATAATTATCCAGTTCCTGTTCCCAATAACGCTTTGAGAAATGAGCATATTTTTGCTCGTCTTGTTTCCAAAATTCCATTTCTGCTTTTTGGCTGATATCCCACTCAGCTTTTTTAGACATTTTTTTTGCGTCAAACCTCATTATACATCCTTACCCTTTACGTTATAATCATGGGTCAAAACGCTTCTTATAGTATCTTCAATTACCTCAGTGCTATTAAAGCAAACAGTCATTATTGAAACTTTCATCGAGTCCTCCGGTTATCCATCTGAAGGAATATAGATTTCTTTCACACAGTAATAATATTTCAGCTTGCGGCATCGGCAGCAAACATGGGAATCTCTTTCCCTTCAAGAATGCACTGATAGACGGTCTGCAATTTTCTTGCGGCGTTCTCCCACGTATGCCCCTCGAATACCAGCTTGCGACCACGATGGCCCATTGCCTTTCTCTTTTCTTTCGGCATTTTTAGCAACTCGCGTAATGCCTCGGCCAGCGGGCCTCTCTCCGGCGCGACCCAGCGACCAGCATCGGCGTCCAATAGTTCTTTCCATGGCGTACACGTTGTGGTTACGACAGGTGTGCCGCAAGCCAATGCTTCGGCCACAACAATGCCGTAATTCTCTGAGTATGAAGGTAGGACAAACACATCGGCCCGTGCGTAGAGCGCCAGTTTTTCGCGTCCTCGAACCATTCCGGGGAAAAACACGTATGTTTCGAGATTGTAACGCTCTAAAAGATCCTTCACTGTAACAAGGTAGCCTTTATAGTCGGAGCCTGCAATAACGAAAAGGGTATCGCTCAGCCCCCCCCCATCAAGCAAGTCCTTCATAGCCGGTATATACTGGTCCAACCCTTTTTCCTGGCCGATGCGAGAAAGGAAAAGAATCACCTGCCGATCCTTCAACATTGGCCAGCGATTCTCGGCTTCCTCTGGATTGGGCAATGTTTCAAAGGCCTTCGGATTGATACCGTTGGGGATAATTGTGATTGGGGTCTGAAGTCCCGCTTCGCGACAACCTTCAGCCTCCATCTCCGAAGCTACATGCAGACAAGCAGCGCCTTTCAGAGTACGGTTCCCGATTAAAACTGAGTACAATCGCTTCTTTAATGTTCGATAACGCCACGGGTGTGTGAAAACGCCGACAGGACGAATCACGTATGGGATATCCGCCCGGCGAGCAATCCTGGCAGCCGTAAACACCGTGTATTCCCAAAAGCCATGCACCTCAATTAGATCAAAGGAAGCAATTTGCTCAGTTAGTTTCCGGACAAGTTCTGGAGATCGAAACCAGCCTTGAGGCCAGTGGGTATTAAAAAGCCGCACATCTCCATGTATTTTGGCCAGCCTGCGTCTCGTTTCTTCATCACCGGTAGCCCAATATGAGACTTTTATACCGATTTCGTGCTGCGCAGCTCCAAGATTCAGGACGGTATTCACCGGACCTCCGTACCACTCGGCCAGAGTCGGCATCACGTGGGCAATATGCATAACATAAAATCCTTTAACATGTTTACTCTATTTGCAGCGCGAATGCTGCCAAGACATCTTCTACCCTAATTTGTTTCAAGCATATAAGATTTTTACAGCTGTTTTTGAGACACGGTCCGCAGGTAACGTTTCTTCTAAGAATAATGTGATTATCCCCGTATGGAAACCATTTATCCGGCTCGTCTCTGCAACTAAAAATAGCGATGCACGGGGTTCTCACGGCTGATGCAAGGTGCATAGCCCCAGTATCATTCCCTATGTACACCGAACATCTTTGTCCGCAGTGAGACATTCGGAACCCATTAGAATCGGAATACCGTCAATCACCGGATACGCGCATTTGTTGTCTTCTCTGAGTAGCACGGTTGAAGTCGAGCCAAAAGGTTTGCAACCGCCCGTTCTCCGAGCAACGAGTTTACCTCCTTGCGCCACTTTCCGCTCCGCCTCCGAAAGCGAGCAAAAACTCAGACCTTGCTTTGTTTCAGGACAAACAAGAAAAGGCGTGTTTTGTGTGTTTTGAAAAAAACCATCTATATTACCTTTTTATAACAATATCGCTCGCTTTGAGAAACGCGACTTCAGGGAGTCGCCTTACAATAAGATAATGCCCCGTGGCAATTGGATGACTAAAACAAAGTCCAATTCCATTGCGGATCCCGCACGTGCGACAGCCCGGGGTTTTCATGTCCGCTCGGATGAGTGCCAGTGTTCGATTTATCATTGACACCTTGTGAAACCCTGACTCCATGAATCTCGGCCATAGCAGGTCAAATATTCGCTCTCGCGTTTCAGGGTCGTCCCAAAGATTTCCTGCGCCCTCTTTTTCGAGAAAATAACGCTGCTGCGCCACGCAAATCCACCAACTGTTGGAAGTTCGGGAGGGAAAGCTCGTCTTAGTAATGCGCGATTGCGTGCTGTTTGTGTTAAGACGGAGTTTCAGAACAATATGCCTGATGTTGGCAAATCGGCAGTCGCGCGACATTCGAAGCCAAAGATCGTAGTCCTGGGAATTATATCGAAAAGATGGATCATAGCCGCCATGGCGAAGAACGCTCGCGCGCTTGAGAAAAACCGTTGGGTGAATAATCGGAGTGCCCCCACGGCGTTTTACCAGTCTCTCAACAATATCCGCGTGCTCGACGGGCTGTTGGCGGGAGCCAAGAGAATGACCGTTCTCGGAGATGTACTCAACATGTCCACCGAGAACGTCCGGCTTACCCAAGCGTTCATATTCGGCAAGTTGCGCCTCCAAGCGATCAGGCAACGCAATATCGTCGGCGTCCATTCGCGCGACGATTTCCGCGCGAGCCATTTTCAAACCTCGGTTCAGGGCCGCGGCTAGACCAACGTTTTCTTGATGAACCACGCGAAGACGCGGATCGCTGTAAGAATCAAGTATTTCGGTCGAACAGTCCGTCGAGCCATCGTTAACGGCGACAAACTCAAAATCAGGCATGGTCTGGGCCAGAATGCTATCGACCGCCTCGCGTAGATACCCCTCACCGTTATAAACAGACATGAGAACAGTGACTTTAGGATTTGTTGTACTCATAGATCTCTAGAGAAAAAGACACCAGGGACTATCGGTCCTGTCGCCGGTTTCCTTTGCAAGTGTTATCTTCCTTACGTGCCTGATTAAACTCCTGCCAAACCGGAGCGGATGCCTCATTCGTATTATTGAACGAGTAAAATAAGAGCGGGTCATGAGTGATATCGTTTTTTCAAAACTATTCCCATACGAAATGATTTTCCCCTGGTAGGGCCCTTTTCGGGATAGGATTTGAGCCACTATAATATGTCTCCCGTGATATGTAGTCGATTTTTGTCTTGAAATAATGGGTGAAAAGCCGACACTTTCAAACAATATGCGAAACGAATCCTTCTGAAAATAGTTTATGTGAGTTACTGGGTCATCTGTTGGTCTAGTAGCTCCAAACAATTCTATTGGAACTTCCGCATATACGAGACCTTTGTTTCTCAGATAGCCCATAAAACCGGCGGCCAGTGTCTTGGGAGATGCCACATGTTCAAATACATGGCGGCACATAATAAAGTCAAATTTTTGATCCCTAGGAATATCTTCCAAAGTATTGCCAAGACGAGTAATCCCAACCATTGGGGACTTATTATAATCAACGAGGTAACAATTATGACCTCTTTCTTTCATAGGAACCAAAAGATGTCCAGCCCCTCCCCCATAATCCAGAATATCCAAGACATCAGAAGTATATTCGAGGTGAGCTTTTGCCAAGTCTAATATGTCAATAGCTTGTTTGTGTTCCTGCTTCATAGCTTTTGGGGAAATAGTTCTTGACGACCCCATATCCTTTTCTACCAGAGCCAAGTATTGATATTTATTATTCACCTCTTGCTCATCCGGCCTAGGGAGATCGATAACAAAGCCGCATTTTTTACATACACATCTTTTCATTTCAACTATCTTTTTATTTGGGTGCCACAGATCAAAAAAAACGGGCTTTTGGATCTTAGGATATCCGGACTTCCAGCGATTGTCGGTTGCTCGTTGTGTTCTGGTCTCTGTCTGATGCCATTCGTTTTCAGAACAGACCGGACAATGCATTTCGTAATTCACCTTAGCATTCCTAACTTATACGGCGGATTCTGGTCCATTCGTCCGGAATGAGATCCGTCGTATCGAATTTTTTGCCCGCGTGCCATGACTTTGGAGCAAAAACCATCTTGTCCTTTCGCGGATTCAACCATGCCCCCCACCAGGAAAAGGTGCTGTTGGCAATTATATGATGCCTGCACTGGCTCATAAGGCGCAGGTCTTCATATCCTTTGTCTGGTGCGTTGTGGTCGACGAATGTAGTCGGGTAGGGCTGTTTCAAATTATCACGCGCTGATTCAGGCTCGTCACTAAAAACAAAGAAATGCGGATTCTTCACCGTTTTGGTTACGTGTTCCACGCATCGAGTGTAGTAATCCAGACTGCAGACACCCAGAATTTTACTAACGCTGGCTTTGGAAGCATAATCCCCACGGCGGATGTGAAGACTGACCGATTCGGTTGCAGCAATTATCTCTGCCAGTTCTTTGTTTTTTCCTGTTTGTTGAGTCCTTACGGTAAACTCCCGACGAATGATTTCGGCAATATCGCCGAAATATTTTTCGCTTTGCCAGTAGCCGTCCAGATAGACGCCATCGGGGAGACTCAAAATGTCAGGATCAAAATGAAAGGAAAGCTTTTCCCGAATATGTGTTTTAGCCCGTTTCGGCGGCCTGCGAAACACCTGTCTGGCCACTCGCCCGGCTATGCCAGGATTTGCAGCCTTTAGTGCTGCGATTTCCTCCGCACAAGCAATGTTCTCCCTGATGTTGAAGTTTCCCAGGGAATATGTACGGAGCCCGCAGCTTTCAAACCATGAGAGATCCAGCTTTAAGTCAACGTGCCGCAAATGGGCCAGCCTTCTGCCCGCAGCATACTGAAACATCTGGTTGCCGAGGCCGCCCTTGATTCGGGTGATGATTTCATTCATGCGAAACCAAACTTATAAGCGACATAAAACAATGAACCAAGAATAAGAAAACAATACCAAAGCAATGATGTCCTGACAATCAAGCTTCTTGAACATGTTCTTGCCCCTAACCACGCACAACCCCATAACAGAAACGTTGCCATAACGCGATAACGCCCATGGATGATTAAATTCCCGCCAGCAATGGACATAAACGTAACCCAGCATGAAATATGAAACACAAGTGGCGCTGAATTCGTTTTTCTCCTTTTAATAGATTGAACTAAAGAAGCCAATGCATAGGGAATCAGAAACACATTAATTACAGATGAGAACAAAGTGAAAAGTGTTTGCCAATCAACCGACCTGCCCGTCACACTGAAAGGGGCCAAAACATTTGGCAAAGGTACAAGCAAATAGAGAACCATGCGTGGAGGCAAAAACAGGATAGACTGAAGCAAGCCTTCCGGCATCAATAACAAGCCAATAGAGTTCTCGCTCCACTCCATATTTGCGGTAAGCGCAATGTTTTTACTCGCTGACATTGCGGTTTGTAATGACTTGCCTACTTCAAAATTATATCCACCCAGATATCTGTTTACAGCCAACCCGACAATGAATATCGCAGTAACAGTGATGACTAGGATCGCTCTTTGTACAATCAGCGAGCTACGTTGCGACTTAATCAACAGTATCATTAATACAATCGAAATGAACACCGGCAACAACATGCTGGTACGCACGGCTGCGATTACAAGTATAGACAAACCTATGATAATCATAGCCTTAGATAGCGAAATTGGCTTCATTCGTGAAAAGTATCGACCTGCAGTTAGCATCGCAAACAAAAGCAGAGCCGCAGACAACATTTCACGTGAGGTCATGACATCGTACCAAAGCATCTCAGGCAACAATAAAACAAATGCCAACATCCAATCCCGGGAACTTTTCTGACCCTTAATCTCATAACCAACCTTAATCAGATACAGACTTGCAATGAGCGTTACAAACACATTGACTAAAACCGGAGCTACTGGATTGTGTCCAAAAATAAAAAAAATCGCTCCATAGTAATAGAGGATGCCCGCATAATTAAGCGAGATGAGCGTGATGAAGGCTGTTGACCAATTGTTATCAATCAACTGCTGCGCTTGAATATAGAATCTTTGCGGATCATAACCCCATCTACTGGAAGAAGGGTCAAGCAGCGGTATCCAACCTACATACAAGAGAAAAAACGTTATCCCAAGTTTGATCAGCCAAAAATAACCAAGAATTTTGAGGGATGGGTCATTCAGCCGGATTTGTGTGTTTCGGCACAGCAGGAGACCGCCAACAGAAACAAAGCTAAAGAGTAAAACGGTGCTAAAGGATCCCTTTTCTATCGTAGTCAATATGAGTACACTGCCAAAAGTCAACAACAAAAATAGGAGCGCAACCTGGCCACCAAACAAAACCATACTCCTCTTTCTATATAATGAAACCGTCTTTGTGCTATCCAATCTCATATAATTTTCACACCCGCATACTTACACTGCTCTCCCGCATCGAGAATATATGTCGCCCTTTCCTATGCTTTATCGCATTTTACAAAAGTAAATATTCCCAGTGCATATCGCTGACTTGCCAGATTAGAAAGCTGCAATTCATCCAGTGCAAGCTCCTCGACCTTGCCTCCTTGCCGGATCACCGTAAGGGCAGACAGCCGGAGCGAATTCTCCACGGCCAAATTGAGAATGACGCGGGGATCAACAACACGGTTGGCATTGAAACGCTATATGCAGTATAGAAACAAACATGCTCAGAAAAAGTAACAGTCATTTATTAGAAACGGCACTAGAATGGCATCAAAAGTCACATCCGGTGCCAGAATGGTGTTGATGTCGCATATCAGGTCAATGCAACGGGCATCCCACCTTCCGGTTTGCAGCCCTTTGCCGTCACTCGCGAAATCAGACATCACGATGCACCCAATTCTCCCAAACAAATTTGTATTGATAGGTGGGTCTGTGTGTTTTTGCCAATTCGCTGCATAATTTTTTCATGCACTTCTCCGAGTCCGGCACAACATCATGAAATTGTATCTGAATCTGCTTTATTCTGTTAATAAGCCCGGACTCAAACAGCTTTGGCAGCAACTCGTACTCACCGCCTTCGATGTTGACCTTCATTAAGTCCACACTCTTGATATTGTGCTTAGCGAAAAACTCTGCCACATCCTCAAATCCGATTGTTTCTTTTACAGGTGCGTCTCTGTACACGGATGACCCATCATCACACAAAGCTATAACCTCCTGCCTTCGATTTTTACCAAGCGCTAGGCAAAAGACCTCAACCCTAGGATTTTTTCTGAATCTTTCCTTAATTTTCTCTGCAAACAACTTCACTGGCTCGAACACCAATAAGTGACAATTGTAACGTGCATAAATATCAGATGCCCACTGCCCTTTGTATCCACCCAAATCTATAACTAGCGAATCATTACTAAGTTCATAGTCATATCTGAACCTTTCATCACCACCATCAGACCACCATCTCCTGATTTCCTTGTCATGCTCTGTTGGGAACATTGACATCCGTAGTCTTGCGATTATTTTTTTAATAATAGAATTCACTATAAATTCCTCCTAGCAATTCGACGATATCTTTCTATCTACTTTTTTATTTGCGTGGTAATCGACTTGACATCGAAGACCTCAATGTCACGAAAGCTGGCCACGTGGGCAGCAAACCCGTCCACACGTGAGCCGATATCCACATGCTTTTTAGGGTTAGCCTCAAATATCTTTCTGGCCACCAACAAATCCTGCCAAAAGTATTCACTTCGGGTCGCTCCTGCATCTTCATACCAATCATGCAAACAGGGCAGCAATTCAAAACGCCCGGTGTAGCTGGAGCGAAAATGAAATAAATCGCGCATGTATCGCAGCAGACCCCAGAACGAGCGCAGAGTTTTTCTCGGGTCAATGCCGAATTGAGCATTGAGGAGCCAGTAGAGCCGAAGGAATATATCCCGAATATTCATAATTTACCTTCATGACACTACGCGAGGGATAAGGCGAACGATATCCGTTGAGACCTCAGCGATATAATTACCATCTTCCCGTATTCCCCGGAGTAGATCATCAAAATACGGATAACCATTTGTCCCGTCAAAGCATCTTGCATCGTCAATAAGTATTACATGTTGCTTAATTGAGTGATTAAGTATGGCTTTCAGTTCGGCGATGACAGGAGTATGAGTTTCAGCACTTGTGGTAATACCAGAACTATAATGTCCATCTAACCAGAAGAGAACCGGTCTGTCTATTTCATTAAGCAGCTCCGGAAGTTTTTGACCACTATCGCCTTGTACCAGTCTTACATTCTTGCAAGCCTTAAATCGCCTGCACGCGGCCTGGAAAAGCTCTTCCGACAGTTCAATACTTGTGCACCGAACTCCACGATTGGCAATATAGCCTAGGGTATCCCCCAAATATGTTCCAGTTTCAACAAAGTCATCTATCGAGAATTTTTTTAAGTAGGAACCTACCACCATCATCTTGATTGGATGAGGAGCAACGCCACTAATGCCAGTTCTCAGCCAATGTAGAATCTCAGGGATTTTTCTTAATAGATTCAGCGGATACCATAGCCCCAAACTAAAAAGAAACGATTTTATCTGATATTTGATTTGCATTTAAAACTCTTCCTATTCAATACGTGAATTAGCCGCTATTCTTATGGAAAGCATTGCCATCCACACAAAATATAGAACAGAAAACAAAACGCCCGCGATGACAATGCCAGTAATGCCACACCAATATGCACCTACAAAGTTGAGTAAGACGCCCAATAAAGCTGTAGTGATTTTGGCCACTGCCATAGTGTGAGTTTTCATTTGGCTCATCAGGTTGAGCGCAATGGTTTGGCCGGCTGCAAATACTCCACTGGCAAGCACAATCCACGGTAATAGGTGGGACACGGACGCATATTTCTTGGCCACAAAAATGTGAAATATCTGCGTGTGAAACAGGAAAGCTCCTAAGAAAACGATGGATGTTACTCCTATGGAAAAATAGGTTAGATGCCAACTCAGCTTTTTCACGTTGGCGTTGCGTTGGATATTGCTCGCATCACCAGCACGTTGATAGAAAATGGGGGCCAAAAGCTGCATCGCCATTCCAGTGGCCATTGACATTGGGTAATATCCCAACTGGAAGAGCACAGCATATAGACCCACGTCTTGCGTCGTCGAGAAAAGGCCCAGTGCCCAACGATCCGATGCGCTCTGAGCCCAATAGAAAATACCCCAAGAGGCGAATGGCCATGAATACTTCCATATTTGTTCCTGCCAGTTTCTTTCTTTATCTGCCTCAGTTATGCGTGTGGGAACAATTTTGCGGAAGAATACATACTGAGAACCAAGCACCAGTATAACTGCTATGGCATAACCGACCATGGCTACGGTACTGGTAGTACCCAGCCACAACATCAAACCGGCAGCGACCAAAAACCGCAACCAGGATTCCATTCCCTGGTGGAGTGCCACGATGGATCGCTGACGAGCGGCATTCTGGATGCCGTTGAGGATCGAGTTGTAGCCATTGAAGATAGCAAAGATGAACGCTGCGGTTGCAATGGCAATCCATTCTGTTCGCCCGATTATCAACAGGCCAGCGACAGCTAAGAGGATCATGAGAATGATGACCCCGGTTGCCGATAACACCAATTTGTGTACTGCGTTCAAATAGCCGCCGATATCCCCCTGCTCCTGCGATGGTGCATAGAAACGAGTTACACCATTGCCTATGGGGCCGAGCACGACCTGATTAACCAGCGTGGCCACAGTCATACCCAAGGCCAGTTCACCATACGCTGCGGGATCCAGTAGTCCTGTCAGCAATCGCACACCGACCAGAGAGCCAACAACTACTGCTGTCTGGCCGAGAACTATCCAGAAACCTTCTTTGGAAAGACGGCGAAAACGCTCGGAGCGAAGAAAGATTGTCATTGGAGCCAAAACCTTCATTGGTGGCAATGTTCCAGGTAATTGACTAAGCAAACCGTGCATTGATGCCTCCGAACCATACAGTACTCCTCAGTCAACAAAGTCCTCGAACCGCATTTCGAGGAATGGAAGCACCTGAAGCATGCTATTCAACATTTTACAGAAAAACACCGGTTGCGCAGAACGTATTTTCTGCGCCCCGGTGTTCATAACTTTACAGCACGACCATAGCTGTATTACTGGATTCACCGTCACCGGCTTTGTTTACCGCGATGATGCGGTATTCCAGTTCTTTGCCGCGGGGCTGCTCAACTAATGTGGCTTCGCTGATAACGGCGGTAGCAACCTCTTCCCAGGCTCCGGCAGGCCGCTCTCTTCGCATTACCTTGTAAGCTGCGGCAGCGCCGCCGTCGATAGGTGCCTTCCAGTCCAAAAACACCCAGCCCTCACCCTGCTTCGGCGCTTCTAATAGTCTGGCCTGGCCGGGAGGAGCTAATGGAGTTGCGGCCTTTCTGCCGGCCCAGCCGAGGAGCTTTAACTTATCATCATCGTAATCGACCGTGTTCTCGGCATAGCGGATATCGCTCTTCATTGCATCCGCCAGATCGTCCAGTGCCTCATCCTTGGTGGTGGTAGCATCCTCTGCTGCCGCCTGGGCCGCGATAGCGGCATTTTTGGTGGCGGTATAGGCACTTATCAGTGCCGACAGGTCTAAGGGCGCTACGGGAGGGGCTGGATAAATAACTGCGTTATCCGTAAGCCCACTTGCCATTGCCTGTCCTAATGCTACAACCTCTGCTTCAGTTTTCGGAAATCTTGCCATTTTGTCTAACTCCCTTAAAACAAATAACTTACATTGATTTTTCCCGCTTTGACGGGCCTCATAAACCGTTTACTCTGCCACAAAGTAAACCTACTTTGTCACAGATCAAGCTTACTTTGCCACAGGTTACGCTTACTTTGCCATGGAGGAAGCTTACTTTGCCACGGTTCACGCTTACTTTGTCATAGAGTAAGCTTACTTTACCGCGGGTTACGCTTACTTTACCACGTAGTAAACTTACTTTGTCACAGGTCACGCTTACAATGCCAGAATGTAAACTTATCTGCAAATTTACAAAACCGCCATTACAGTATTACTTGGCTGGCCAACACCTGCTTTATTTACCGCTATAACACGGTATTCAAGTTCTGTCTTTTCCGGCTGCTCAACTAATGTTGTTTCCGTAAGAATAGCTGTTGCTACATCCTGCCAACTGCCGTCATCGCGCAATCGCCGCTGAATTTTATAGGCCCTTGGCTTGCCGCCATCAAGAGGCGCTTTCCAGTCTAAAAATACCCAGCCAGCGCCTTGTTTTGGCGCTTCAAGCAATCTGGCCTGACCATGCGGGGCCAACAAAGTTTTCGTTTTTTTACCCGCCCAGCCGATGAGCTTTAGCTTGTCATCATCGAAATCAACTGTATTTTCCGCATAGCGAATATCCGCCTTCATCGCCTCTATTAATTCTTCCAGCGCTTCATCTTTAGCTGTGGTTGCCTGTTCGGCTGCCGCTTGCTTTGCAATGAAATCGTCCCGACGAGATGAGTATATCATATTCTTTATTCTTATCAGCCACGGATTAACCGGCGGCTGCGGGTATATTGAGGCATTGTCCAGAAGCCCGTGCCATAACCGCTCGGCCAATGCTGCAATTTCAGCTTCTTTTTTTGGAAATCGCGGCATTTGTTATTTTTTCACCATGAGGGGACCTGGAACAGCATAGCCGCAACCAAAATTGTCGCCACAAAGACACAAAGTTTTTTGACACGTATTTACACCGATTAACACGGATGACATAAGAGCTTAAAGAAAAATTTAACAAAACTCTTTTTATTGTGTTTAGGAACCAAGTTCGCAGTTCATACTATGATAATCCAATAATCACTAATCAGTATTCTTAGACTCCGTCCCCTTCGGCTGCGCTCCCTTCAACACTTCGACGTTGCTCA
>CAZUPG010000010.1:0-15410 GCA_964622085.1 uncultured Pirellulales bacterium
GGCTTGAGCCGTGACAGATTACCGCTGTTCCGTTGACACCTAACAAAGGTGCTCCACCATATTCGTTGTAATCGTATTTGCTGTAGATTCTTTTCATTACTGGCTTAAACTTCATAGCAAGCCGAATTTTCTCCTGTATAAGCTCATGTTTTATTGCCTTAAACAGACCATCAACAAGACCTTCGGTGAGTTTGAGAATCACGTTGCCGACGAAACCTTCGCAAACCGCAACGTCGCAAATGCCTTTGAAGATGTCTCTGCCTTCGATGTTTCCGACAAAATTCATATTTGTGTCGGATTTCATCAGCTTGCGTGCTTGTTTTACGACCTCGTTACCCTTTGCGTCTTCGGCACCGATACTCATAAGGCCGACCCTTGGATTCTCGATGCCAAGCAGATGCCTTGAATATATGCTGGCCATCACGCCATACTGATAAAGATGAATCGGCTTACAGGCGATATTGGCACCAACATCACAAATAGTTACCGGTCCTTCAATCGTGGGAAATACTACAGCTATTCCTGGGCGAATAACTGCGGGCAGATTTCTCATCCTCATCTGAAAAGCAGCAACGCAAGCACCTGTATTGCCTGCCGAGATGATTGCGTCCGCCTGGTTACGTTTGGCCAGTTTGGCAATAACTCCGATTGAACTTTTTGGTTTTTTCCGCAGACTCTCTATCGGCGCCTCGTCCATACCGATAGTATCAGGGGCATCAAATACGCTAATCACGCCTTCACGAGACCTCAAAGACGGCAGCTTCAGCTCAATTGCATCTTTGGGACCGACGAGTATGAGCTCATCATTTTCACCGAGCAGCTCAATTGCCTCTAACGCTCCGGCGATAATCTCATCCGGTGCATTGTCGCCTCCCATTGCGTCGATTGCTATTCGCATTTTTTATCTACTTTCCTTCTTGCCACTAAGACACGAAGCCACAAAGAAATTAAAATAAATAAGCATTAGTGTCTTGGTGTCACTTCGGCTTCGCTCAGGACAGGCTTTGTGGCAAAATTAGCTGCTTTCTTTCTTGCCGAGCTTTAAAGTAATTTTCGGGTTGACGTAGCCGCAGTTTTCGCAGGCAGCGTGGGGCAGCTTGGCCTGACCGCATTTGCTACAAAGCGAATAGTTTGCGCCCTTGAGCCGGTGATGGCTGCGACGAGTGCGGGTTCTGCTCTTGCTCGTTTTCTTTGTAGGAAGCATTATTCAATACTCCATAGTTTACGTCTCGTGCTTCGTAGCCCCCGCAGCTTCTTGCGAAGCAAAAGCGGGGGCAGAGTAACATTAGATGTTAAAAACAGCTTAAATAGTTTACCGCAGTTGCTTTGTCAAGTCAATTTTACCCCGTTAGAAAGAAAGCTCGAGTGCCTAAAGTTTTGCAGAAGCAGAAAAGGATATAGAATTCAGCAGGTGGTATTACCACCTATCGCACTTTAGCTCACTTTAGGGCCTGATATCCGGATTCCCTGAAGTTAGGATATGCCGCTCCTGCTATGAACGACTCTTTTGACCTGCAGTCTTTGAAAAGTACCATAAATCTGACATCTATTTTTTGCAAATGTTTCCAAATATCGGGGAAAAATTCTCGTGAGAATCGAGAATTAAGTCTTGTCAACACAGTAGTTATGCCAAACCCAGTCAAGTTAAGTAAATACTTGTCGGTTTTTTGTTGAAATTCAGCTCAAAATATTGTAAAAAAACAGATAATTCTGCCATACAGCATTGTCTTATCGTAATTATGCTGTAAATTAGGTATTTGCTGGATGTTTTGCACTCGTCCTGGCGTAGGCCAAGCCGTAGCCAGATTAGGCGGATTTTATTATGGCTCGATATCGACGAGGAAAAAAATCTTTGTATGAGGTGATGACCAAAGTCCGGCATAAACAGGGCTATGGCAAGACATTAGAGAAATTGCGCCCGGGAAAGTCAGATGAATATAAAACAACTGAGGAAAAGTCCGATGTGCAAGCGCCGGTCTTCGACCCTGAGGCTCAGACCCGAAGGGTGCCCGGGATAACGGCGAAGTGGTGGCGAAAGCCGAGGATGGTGCAATTTAACGTGGGCAGGATTGAATTCTCGATGTCGTATCCCATCGCAACTGCGATAGTTTTGGGCATTATCCTTCTAATTCTGCTGGCGTTTCGGGCAGGCCAGTATTCCTCTTTTCTCCATAAGGAGTCCATAGGACTGAGCAAAGTCGAAGGGATGACGGAAGGCAGAGGGCAGAAGCCTGCCCTGAGCAAACCTGTCCTGAGTTCAATCGAAGGGGTCGAAGGGACGGATGACACAACAGAGACAAAAGTAGAACCGGCAAAACCGACCGGTGGTTTAGCTACTGGTGGTAATGTCATAGTCTTGGTTGAGTACGCAAAGCGTGCGGATTTAGTCCCGGTGCAAAGGCATTTTGCACAGTTCGGCATCGAGACAGAGATTGTGAGCTGGGCTGGGAAATACTTTTTGATTACGAAGGATAGATTCGAGAGTTTTGGAATCAGCTCCGATGGGTATAAGGCAAAACAAAGAATAGTTGAAGTTGGTGCTTTATATAAGGACAAGGCACCAGAAGGATACGAGACGTTTGCACCGCGTTTTTTCAGAGACGCTTATGGCAAGAAAGTTGAATAATTCAGGAGAAATTGAATGTCACTTGACCGTTCATTGAAGATAAAGGGGGCGTTGACGAGGCATAGAAACGTTCTGTCACGTGCGGAACGTATCGAGCAGCTCAAGGACGAGGAGAAATGGCAGGAGGGTGACGCAGCGCTTGGTCTGCCGAAGGTCGCACACCGTAAGAGCCACGCCGGCAAGAAGGAAAAAGCGGCTCTGAAGGAGGCGGCAGCTGTAGCCGAAGCTGTGGCTGCAACGCCTGAAACTCCGGAGGCAGAGCCAAAGAAAGGCGAAGCAAAAAAGCCGGAAGCCAAGAAACCAGAAGCCAAAAAAACCGAGACGAAGCCGGCAGCAAAGAAGTAAAGATAATTTCGTGGTTCATAGCGCGTGATAAAAAACCAGACACGGGTTTGCACGGTTCTTATTAGACACGGATTAACGCAGATTTACACTGGTTTTTAACCGACTATGTCGCGGAGAAATAATCAATAATCATTCACCATTTATCACTAATCATTTCCAAGCGTCATTGCGAGGCCTGACTTGTCCTCCGTAACAGGTTTCTACGTAGTCTGTAGTCTTGCGTCTGTGGTCTTTAGTCTATTGGTGAGGAAGTAAAGAATCTCTATTTAACCACGAATTTGCCACCAAGGACACAGATTCTATATCTATGAACAATGAACTACGAACTATCAACTAAGGAATGTCAACTGATTTTGAGGGGGAATTGCCTTTCCTCACCTACGTATCGAGAAAGTCCCATTCATCGCCCATTACCCACCTGAGCGCAGACAGCTTTCCGTTAATCATTCCCCAGTCAAAATCGGAGTGTGGGCCCAATTCTGACTTCGGATACTTTGCCTCTATCTTTTTGGCTGCTTCTTCAGCTTCGAACCATATGTCCGAGTTTACGGTTTCTCTGCCGGTCTCAATTTGATGCTTGAGTACTTGATGACGGTCGTACCAAATCTTGTCAAAGAGCTCGTCAATTGCCGAACCAATCTCCTCTTCAGACCGGGGAGTTCCTTGTTGAGCATCTATACGAGAGAGAAGCTCTTCCTTGAGGCCCTGAAAATCCTCATAGGATACAGTATTTTGGAGCCGCTGTTTTGTCTCATCCAGCCGCTCCTTTTTCGCGGCCAATTTCTTTTCACGGATTTTGTACCATATACCGCGTGCTTCGCGAATGAATTTCCTTACTTGTACTTTCAGTGACTCATAGAATGGCATAACTATCTCCGGTTAAGTAGTGATACTGTACCAGCTAACAATGATTATAATCATTCCAGCCAGAAACTAAAAGATGATTTAAAGCCGCACTCGTCTCGCTCGTCAGGGCAGAGCCAGCCGTAGCCCGGCCGTAGCCGGAGAGGACATTTATCCGCCTTCGGCGGACGGAGAAAAGATTTCTTTGGCGAGATACGAAATACGAGCGACGAATATGCCGCAGAGGACACAGATTCTATATCTATGAACAATGAACTACGAACTATCAACGAAGGAATGTCAACTGATTTTGAGGGGAAAAAGGCCCGCAATACCACGATGTAACCTTACAATGTCATAATGTAAGCCTGCAATGCCTTGATGTAAGCTTACTTTACTGCATATCATGCCTCATCTGCCACAGGTAACGCTTAATCTGTCGTATATCACGCTTCATCTATCACAGATAACGCTTAATCTGTCACAGGTTACACTTCACCTGCCATATATTACACTTCATCCGCCTCAGGTAACGCCTGCCTTGTCACATATCACGATTCATATTCGTAATATCATGCTTACTTTGTCACAATGTAAACCGTCAACTTCAGATATCATTGGTTACAGGGCGTTAATCTTTAGCGCCATATTCTTTTAAGAGCTTGATTATATGTGTATGGCCCATCTGTTTAGCAATACCCAGCGGTGTCTAACCATTAATCACCTCGGCATTCACATCTGCTTTGTTTTCCAGCAACAGCTTGATGATCTCCGTATAACCCTTCTGTGCTGCCATCCACAAAGCCGTCGTGCCGTGTTACTTGTGGGTTTTACTCTGTCTTCTCAATTGTCAGCGCAACTATTTCTCCACTAAGTTCTGACATAAACGGATTATCGGTTGTTGGCTTCGTCGCAGCCAAATAACCTTTTACTCGATAACGATGAGTCCTTCCAGTAGGAATACCATCATCGCCTGTATAGGTTGTACCTTCCCACACATGCACAGAAAATTTTTTGCCGGATTTTTGGTTTGCTCCAGTATGCAGTATAAGTTTTTTACTCCATGGGCTGCTCTCCAAAATCTTGCCTGAGCCAGGATGACTTTTCGTCGTTGATAATAAATTTATTTCCGTCCAACCTTGTACATCCACAGATTTTAACCCTTGCAGAGTAGCGCCTCGGCCGCCAGCGTTAAAATACCATTTTTTAACCTTTCCATTCGGTGCCAGCGATGAGAGTAAAACGATCTTACCGCTTAGATCATGCCCAAACCAGTTAATTTTGCCAGTGGTCTTGTAGGCTAGAAATAAGCGGTCAGACGACGGCGTAAAGCTGGCCCAAAGCTCCCCGTTGTTGAGACTAGCTTTCAAGTGGTGGTCTGCGAGATTCTCGGCTATGTGTCTTACAGGAAATTTCGAATTCACCAGCAACATTGGGGCAGTTGCCCTTGCTGAGAGCTTAGTTCCCTTGACCCGAAGCAACTGATCCGAAGTTCCAGCAACATTTTCAATGACGAACGTGATTCCCCAAGGAGATTCATACTCGCGGGGCTCCTTTTCCTCCTTGTGGGGCAGTTTTGTTTCTGACAACTGACGTCGATCAGTAACTTGAATAATGTGGTAACCATAACTTGTCTCGATAACATCGCTTACTTCGCCAACCTTCAACGCAAAGGCAGCATCCTCAAACCCTTTGACCATTGTGCCCCTTTTGAAATAACCAAGATCTCCGCCATTAACTTTCGAAGGGCAATCCGAATGTTTTCTTGCCAATTCCTCAAAACTGGCACCTGAGCGTATTTTTCTCAGTAATTCTTCAATTCTTGCTTTAGCATTGGCTTTGCCTTTTTCATCAAGTTTGGCTGTAGCAATTAAGATATGACTAGCTCTTATCTCTTGAGATTGGCCTGAGTGAGATAGCGACTTTTGTTCTTCATCTTTAGCGCCATATTCTTTTAAGAGCTTGATTATCTGTGTATGGCCCATCTCCTTTGCTATGCTCAACGGTGTATAATCTTTACCCGCCTTACTCGCTTTGGCATTTACATCTGCCTCGGCCGCCAGCAGCAGTTTCACGATCTCGGTATGGCCTTTCACTGCCCCCATAAACAGCGGAGTAACGCCGTTCGTTTTATTAGCGGCATTCACATCGGCTTTGCTTTCCAGCAACAGCTTGACAATCTCCAAATGACCCTCCTGAGCCGCCATCATCAAAGCCGTCGCGCCGTCTGTTCTACGTTTTATATTCACATCGGCACCTTTGTCCAGCAAGGCCTTGACAATCTGTGTATGCCCCAGCCATGCTGCCTGCCATAAAGCCGTCACGCCGTCTGTTCTACGTTTATTCACATCGGCGCCTTTGTCCAGCAAGACCTTGACAATCTCCGTATGACCATTCTGAGCCGCCATCATCAAAGCTGTTACGCAGTTGGTTTTATCTTTCACATTCATATCGGCTTTGCTTTTCAGCAACAGCTTGACAATCTCCGTATGACCATTCTGAGCCGCCGTCATCAAAGCCGTCGCGCCGTCGGTTTTACGTTTCACGTTCACATTGGCTTTGCTTTCCAGCAACAGCTTGACAATCTCTGTATGACCATTCTGAGCCGCCACCATTAAAGGCGTCGCGCCGTCGGTGCCTTTGGCGTTCACATCGGCCTTGCTTTCCAGCAACAGCTTGACAATATCCAAATGACCATTCTGAGCTGCCATCCACAAAACCGTCACTCCGTCGGCGTCTTTGGCGTTGACATCAGTGCCCTTTTCCAGCAGGGTCTTGACCTGGCCGATGTCGTCGCGGAAAGCTGCGTCGAGCAGGTCATCGGCATCATCAGCGAGGGCCGAAGATGGGCAAGCTACGGCAAAAACAAGAAACAGAATGCAAAACAATACAGTTTTCATGTTCAGATACCTCCTTTACGATATGGATATTTCATTTTGATTACCTTATTTTTATTTTAACAATTCGTCCGGACTATCCTCTGTGGCTTTCTTTTTCACAAAACCGCGATCACCGTATTACTCAACCCGCCTTCGGCGGAATACCAATACTTGTCCTGAGTTTAGTCGAAGGAATCAATTAACTTTCCGCTGCTGTGATTTGTAATTATATCTCCTCCACTAAAAAAATCAAGCCCTTTTTCCCCGCTAATCGAAATCAGTGTTTACCCGCTGTTTGTTTGGTGGGTAGATCTGCGTCTAATAAATCCGTGTCTTAGTGCCTTCGTGGCAAATTATTTAAATTTTACCTTTTCATTTGTATAATGAACTTGTCAAATCTACTATCAAAATTCAAAAATAATTCTCTGCCTGTCCCGCCATAGCTTTAGCGAAGGCGGATCTGTGCAAACTTGTGCCCGCAAGTTTTAAGCGGGTATGTGGCGAAAATATATCAGTGAAATCCGTGAAATCTGTGGCTAAATTTCAGTGTCGAGTCACGGGTCACGAGTCACGAGTCACGAAATGGCCTTTCTCAGAATGACATTATTATTTTCATTGATTATCTAAAAAATTTGATTATCATACCGGCAAATGAAAAAGATAATAGCCGACAGAGCGAGTAAGATTGATGCCAGTGGGATACGGAAGGTCTTTGCCTTGGCGGCGAAGTTAGAAAATCCAGTCAATTTTTCGATAGGTCAGCCGGACTTCGATGTGCCTCAGCAGCTCAAAGAAGAAGCGATAAAAGCGATACGTGAGGGATTTAATAAATATTCGCAGACAGCGGGAGACGCTCTGCTTAAGGCGAAAATTACCGAGCTTATAGAAAAGCAGTTTCACTGGGCCGAACCAGCGGTACTGGTAACCAGCGGAACGAGTGGCGGGATTTTGCTTTGCTTTTTGGCGCTGCTTAATCCGGGCGATGAGGTAATTATACCCGACCCGTACTTCGTAATTTATAAGCACATAATCAATATGCTGGGCGGAAAATGTATTTTTGTTGACAGCTATCCTACATTCGAGCTGCCGGTGGAAAAAATCGCAGCGGCGATAACAAGCAAGACCAAGATGATTATCGTTAATTCGCCCTGTAATCCGACGGGAGCGGTGTATTCAGAGCAGCAGATAAAGCGGTTGGCTGAGGTAGCTGCGGAAAAAGACGTGCTTATATTGTCGGATGAGATATATGAGAAATTCTGCTATGACGACAGCTTCGTGAGTATTGGAAGATACTACGATAAAACGCTGGTACTCAAGGGATTTAGCAAGTCGCATGCGATGACCGGCTGGCGATTGGGTTTTGCGGCAGCAAATGAAAATCTTGCGGATGTAATTGAGCAGATGACGAAGATTCAGCAATATACATTTGTCTGTGCGCCGACGCCTTTTCAGCAGGCGGCGATTGCGGCTTTGGATTACGATATGAGCGATTTTGTTCAGGCGTATCGCAGGAAAAGAGACCTTATTTATGAAGGATTGAAGGATAAATTCGAGCTTGTTCGGCCAGGCGGGGCGTTTTATGCGTTTGTTAAAGCGCCGGCAGGGGGGGCGACGGCATTTGTGGAAAGGGCTATAAAGAATAACGTTTTGATCATACCGGGTAATGTGTTTAGCGAAAAGGACACACATTTCAGGATAAGCTATGCTGCCAGTGATGAGATGATTCGGCAAGGAGTGGAGATTTTACGTAAGCTGGCGTAAAGACAAAAGTATCACGGGCTTCCTCGCCGTGCTGCGCTCGCCTCGCTGACGCTCCGGCGCAGCAGGCACTTGTCGCAGCAGGCAGCCCGTGGCACATATGTTATTTCTGTAAGGCAACGATATGATAAAAGGTATGGTTTTTGGCATAGTAGGGGGGTTGGGCTTATTTTTGTTTGGGATGGGTCTGCTGTCGAATGGACTGAAGCAGGTGGCAGGGCAGAAGCTCAAAAATCTTCTTGGGTCTCTGACGAAACATCGCCTTATCGCGGTTTTGATAGGGGCGCTGACGACGTGTCTGATTCAGTCGAGCTCTGCTACTACCGTGATTACGGTTGGGTTCGTAAATGCGGGGCTCTTGAGTTTAAGGCAGGCGTTGTGTGTTGTTCTTGGTGCGAATGTGGGGACAACGTTCACAGCGTGGATAGTTTCCGCTCTTGCAGTTTTTAAGATAACCAATTACGCACTTCCGGCTATTGGAGCTGGGTTCTTGATTAATATTCTGGGAAAAACCCAAAAAACAAGAAGTGTTGGGCAGATGCTGCTTGGCTTTGGTGTCTTGTTCATTGGGATACATTTTATGAAAGAGGCGTTCGGGCCATTAAAGGACAGCCAAGGTGCTCAAGAAGCGCTGGTATGGCTCGGACGCAATCCGCTTTTGGCGGTCTTGGCTGGTGCGCTTATGACGGCGCTTTTGCAAAGTAGTTCCGCTTCGATTGCGATGCTTCAGATGCTGGCTTTCCAGGGAGCTTTCGGGACGGATTGGAATGTGGCGCTGCAGGTTGCTATACCGTTTATCCTGGGGGATAACATTGGCACGACAATCACGGCTCAACTTGCAGCGATTCGAACATCTCGAAATGCTAAGCGAACTGCAATGGGACATACGATATTTAATGTTATAGGTGTGATTTATATCCTGCCGTTGGTGTGGATGGGCTTGTTTGATAAAATTGTAGTGTGGGTCACGCCGTGGAAACTTTCACAAAGCAGTATAATGGTCCATATAGCGGTTGCCCATAGTGTTTTTAACATCTTTAACACACTTATTTTTCTGCCGGTCATCGGCTGGCTGGAAGCAGTAGTAATGAAGATTCTTCCGGTCACAAAGCAGGAATTAGCTGAAAGGCCGGTGGTATTAGAGAAACATCTGTTTAGTACGCCCCCAATAGCGCTGGAGCAGACAAAGCGCGAAATAATCCGTATGGCAGAGAGAGCAAAGAACGCTGTTCAACAGGCAACTGAGGGATTAATTGAAGGAGATGACCGTAAGCTGAAGAGAGCGATGGTGGCGGAAGATATAATCGACGCATTTCAGCTTGATATTACATCATATCTTGTCGCTCTGTCGCGTGAGCAATTATCAGATGAGGTATCGAACAGGCTGCCGGTACTTTTGCATACGGTGAATGACCTGGAGCGTGTCGGAGACCATGCGGTCAATATTGTCGAGATTGCGCAACGCAAGATTGAGCAAAGGATGTCATTTAGCGAATATGCGCTGCAAGAGGCGGCGCAGCTTAGAAAAGAGATTGACCAAATGTTCGGTTATATTAAAGAAGCTCTGGAACACGATAATGAGCAGGCCGCCCGGAAGGCATTGATAAATGAGAACAACCTAAACCGGATGCAGTTAGAGTTTCGTCGTAACCATGTTCAACGTATGAGCGAGGGTCTATGCTCTCCTGAGGTGGGTTTGATATTTTGTGATTTGGTTGACAATACCGAAAAAATTGGCGACCACCTCACAAATATCGCACAAGCGGTAATAGGCGGGCTGCAGTGGGATGGAGTGGAGGAGAGAAAGCACAAGCTCGAAAAAACTCTTTGACCGCTGCTTAAAAAAAGTTTACATATGACCCGGACGTTTGGTTTTGCGGCAACTGTTTTTTGTGCTGGAATTTGTCCTTATATTAACACAGGAATTTTATATGGCAGGGGAAGTCTTCGTACACAAAAGAGCAGTATTTTATGAGTGGTGTTTTATGGTGGATGATTTATGCTGGTGGTAAAGATGATTTTCGAGATTGTCGGCGGGCTTGGGATATTTCTTCTCGGTATGAAGAACATGTCCGAAGGGATGCAGGCAGTTGCCGGCGATAGGATGCGAAAACTCATAAACGCCGTCACCAACAACCGCTTTGTCGCCTGCGGAGTTGGAATAACCATAACGGGGCTGATACAGTCCAGCTCGGTAACGACGGTTATGGTTGTTGGTATGGTAAATGCCGGCCTGATGAATCTTACTCAGGCTGTTGGGGTTATTTTAGGGGCTGATGTCGGCACGACCGTCACCGCCTGGATACTTATTCTACAGATTACCAAGTATGGTTTGCCTATACTGGGTACTTCAGCGTTTTTCTATCTGTTCTCGAATCGTGAAAGACTAAGATATTCGGCGATGATGATAATGGGCCTCGGGATGGTGTTTTTTGGTCTTCAGCTGATGAAGGAGGGGTTATACCCAATTCGTGAAATGCCTGAATTTCTCGCATGGTTTCAGATGTTGACGCCGGACAGCTATTTCGGTGTTTTAAGGTGTTGTTTTGTCGGAGCAGTTATAACAGCCATTGTCCAGTCGTCATCAGCTACCATCGGCATTACGATGGGACTTGTCGGGACCGGAGTTATTAACTTTGAGACCGGTGCTGCTCTTGTTCTTGGTGAAAATATAGGTACAACGATAACAGCGCTGCTTGCGTCATTGGGTACATCGACCAATGCCAGGCGGGCGGCCGTTGCGCATGTGATTATTAAAATAATCGGCGTTAGCTGGATAACTGCGGTTTTTCCCATATATATTTACGTTGTAAAAAGCATAGTCGGGCCGGAGCTTATAACCACGCCTGTTACGGTCAACGGCACCGATACATACAGCTATGCAATGATGGCAATAGCGATTTCGCACTCGGGTTTCAATATTGCCAACGTTATCCTGATGCTGCCATTTGTAACAATATTCGCAAATTTGCTTATGCGCATTATGCCGGACAAGTCTCGCAAGGAAATTCCTCATTTGAAACTGATTGATATCAGGATGCTGGATACTCCCGCGATGGGCATAGCGCAGTCGAAAAAGGAAATTTTTAATATGGCGGAACTTACCAGGAAAATGTTCGCCATGCTCAGAATGGTCATAGAAAAGGAAAATTCTGATGAAAATTTAGAAGGAAAAATTTTCCACCGCGAAGAGATACTCGATGTCATTCAAAAGGAAGTTGTGGAGTTTTTGAGCGAGCTTCTTTCGGGCAATATTCCGCACAGCGTTATGGATACAGGCCGAAAGCAGCTCAGAATAGCGGATGAATACGAATCAGTAAGCGACTATATAACAAATATACTCAAGCTGAATATTAAAATGCAAAAGGCCAATCTTAAGCTGACTGAAAAAGAAAAGCCGCACATATTTGCGCTGCACGACCGGATATCAGATTATATCAACTTTGTAAGCACGAGTTTCGAAAACGATGATTCGAGTATACTGGCCAAAGCGAATACTATGGGAGACGGGATTACCAACTATATTAAACAGCTTCGTGCCAGGCACCTCAGCGAGGTTGGAACGGAACATACATCAGCATTGAAAAGCCTGATTTTCTGCGATGTGTTGACCGCGTACAGGCGGATAAAAGACCATGTCCTGAACATCGCAGAGACGGTGGTCGGCGAGAAATAAATTTCGAATATGGGCCCTGCAATGGGCGGGAGTCGAGCCAAAAATGCCTCCAGGTGCAGAAAATTAATAATGAAGCAAAAACATATTTTTCTATAGAATAATTGTTATGAATGTGTTATAATACAAGATTGTATGGTAAAGGATAGTATAGACATCCAGCCCCCCTTTGCAAAAAAGACAAGGGAATTTATTTCTCGAAATGAGAGTATTTATACTCAGAGAATGGAATTCGATAGAAAAGGACTTTTAGAAAAAGAAATTTGGAAGTTAGATAATGGGAAAGTAGTTGTTGTTTTAGAGGATGGCGCATACATTTCCAAACGAAAGGCTGAGGAACTTAGAATGCAGCATATTGAACCTTCTGCTTTAATGAATTTAGCTAAAAAAGAGTATTATTTTGGGAATAATGGTAGAATATGTTTTCTTCATGGTAAGAATATTTATTATAGTTCTGAGATTGTTGAAATAAACCCTCCTTTTGAAGAAGACCTTTTTCAACAAGAATATGATATTAGTAAGGATTTAGAAGACCTTTAAATTTTTTCCCCAACATCACCGCACCTGTCCCCGCAAAGGCGGGGATCCACTCATCTACGCATTTACTCGTATACGCTTCACTAAATACGAGTCCCGAGCCACGAGCGACGAATTTGCCTGCCCTGCGAAGCTCTGCCGTTTAGGGCGAAGTGGGGAGCGTAGCCGAAGGGTGGCAATCTCTCCTTTGTCATTCTGAACGGAAGTGAAGAATCTATTTTTTAGCCACAGAGGTCGCAGAGGCCACAGAGGGATGGAGTTAAAAGTTCAAAGTGTAAAGTGTAAAGTTATGGTATCGCTGCGCGATGGTATTTTAATTTTTAGCCACGAAAAAGCACGAAGAAGAAACGAATTTTTGTCATTCTGAACGAAACCAGTCTTTAGCCCTGAGCGCAGTCGAAGGGAAAGAATCTATTTTTTAGCCACGAAAAAGCACGAAGAAGAAACGAATTTTTGTCATTCTGAACGAAGTGAAGAATCTATTTTTAGCCACGAATTAGCACGAAGAATTTTTAGACACAGATTAACACGGATTCTGTCAGCTTGGTGTTCCGCCATAGCCCTTCGTAGCTTTATGCGAAGAAGGGACGAAGACGGATTTCATTTTCCGCATCCATTCTCATTTGCCCATATTCTCATTTTTGTCTTTTAGGTCTGTTCATTAATAAGTTTAGTTACCCTCTTCTTAAATTCCTCTAACTCTTCGGCAGACGCCGTGTCAAGCCAAGAGCGTGTTTCAAGTTTTTTATATTCAGGAAGAAAAAGTTTTATTTCTTTAATAATTTCCTGTAACTCTTTGTGGTTTTCATTTAGTTTATCAACAGTATATCTATCTTTTTTTAAATCTGTCCAATAATCATCGTTTTTTTGATACTTAAGTTTGTAATTGTATACGATTATGTAACTTTTATTTTTTTCGTATTCATCAATCGCCCAATCTCCGTGTATAAGACTATTACGTAAAGTCCTCATATTATCAATTCTACTGAAGAGGTCTTTGTGTTTATCCTTGTTATCTGGATTGTCAGAGAAATGGTAATCAATACACTGTTTTATTAGCTCTATTTTTCTGGAAAACTTAATGGCCTTACCAATAATGGTTCAACCATAAAGTCATTTTGAGCAATCATTAAAGTTAAGACCTGTTCAGTCAAATATTCAAGCTGAGAGAATCCTATAGATAGCTTCCCAATGACCTCGTAAACAGAATTTACATGTGTGTTTCCCACTACTTTATTTCCATTCTTAGATTTCAGGACTTCATTTTCCGCATGGGCAGTCTTCGTTTCGCAAGATAAATTATCCTTTCTATTCTCACCAAAAGCAAGCCAATTTTCGGCGCGCATCTTAGCGTTTCCTTCTTAACATCACCGCCTGTCATGAGCAAAGCCGAACGGCACCAAAACCGAACAGCAAAAGCGTGTAAACTTGTGCCCCTGTGCCTTAGGTAATAGGTATCCGTGTCTAAAATCAAGCCAGCCGCATAATCTTATGAGGCCATCAACTGATGGCCTGTTGTCTGAGGACGAAGTTTTAGCAGAAACTTGTTTCGATTGTAGCTTCGGACGAAGACGACCGGCTGGCAACTCTCTGTGCCCTCTGTGTGCTCTGTGGCTTTGAAAATAGGTATTCGTGAAAATTCGTGTTTAACCCGTGAGATGGTGGCTTTGCCTATCTCATGGGTTGAATTCGTGGTCAATTTTTCGTGTCTTAGTGCCTTCGTGGCAAAAAAGAAATCCGCGAAATCTGTGGTTAAAATAGATTCTTCACTTTGTTCAGAATGACAAAATCATTGATGACTTCTCTGTGCCCTCTGCGTGCTCTGTGGCAAAAAATAATCCGTGAAATCCGCGAAATCTGCGATTAATTCTTCGTAATTTTTAGGCCAAAACCGCCGTTTTTGCAGTTTTTTGGTTAAAAATAAGAAAAAGACCTTGACAAAAGTTAGATGATATGTTAAAATACTATAATGTTTATAGTATAGTGAACAATACAATTAAAACTCAAAACTCTAAAAGCAGTCGTCGCGGAGCGACACCATAACTTTAGGCACTTTAAACTTTAGGCACTTTAAACTTTAGGCACTTTAAACTTTAGGCACTTTAAACTTTGAACATACTAATATGCAGCGTATCGACATTCACCTGCCAATATTGATACCCAAAATATTGTATCGGCTCGGCGTTTTTATATTGCTGAAGTATCGCCGGCTGCGCTACGGCTATCCCTTCCGCCTCATACGGCTGGGGCCGGGGCAATATAGCAAAGTTGACCCCGAAGATTACGAATGGCTGAGTATTTATAACTGGCATCTCTTGACAGGCCCAACTAATCGATACGCCGTTCGTGTGGACAGAAAAAGACTCTTCGTTCATATGCATCGAGAGATAATGAAACCACCTAAGGGTATGGTGGTGGACCATATAAACCGTGATGGCCTGGATAACAGAAGGGCAAACCTGAGAATAGCCACACGTCAGCAAAACAGATGCAATTCAGGGCCAAGGTTGCGCAGGGGAACATCCAAATATAAAGGTGTAAGTTGGGAAGAAAGTGGCGCGCTTATTTGTCCTCTAACGGCAAAGGAATTCATCTTGGCAGATTCGATAATGAAATCGAGGCAGCCAAAGCCCGCGACACAGCCGCGAAGAAATATCATGGCCAGTTCGCTTGGCTCAATTTCCCAAACGATTAGCCTGCACTGAGCTTGCCTGCACTGAGCTTGCCTGCACTGAGCTTGCCTGCACTG
>CAZUPG010000011.1:0-15401 GCA_964622085.1 uncultured Pirellulales bacterium
TCATCTAATATAAGCAAATCCGGGTCGTTTATCAGCGCCTGCGCCAAGCCAATTCTGCGTGCCATACCTTTAGAGAACGTCCCGACAGGTCTGTTTGCGACCGCCTTTAGCCCCACCATATCGAGCAGAGCCTCGATACGCATTTTCCGCACTTTTGCTGGAATCCTGAATAATCTACCATAGAAATCCAGAGTTTCGCGTGCGTTTAAATATCTGTAAAGATACGACTCTTCCGGAAGAAAACCGATTCTAATATTGATTTTCGGGTCGGCGCCATCGCCACCGAGCACAACGGCTCTGCCTTTTGTCGGGTAAAGTAAGCCCAGCAGCATCTTTATGGTTGTTGTCTTGCCTGAGCCGTTGGGGCCTAAAAGCCCAAAAATCTCATTATACCGAACCTTTAAATTCAGTTCGTCAACAGCGCGAACCCTCTCTCGACCCCACCAGTCAGAAAAAATCTTGGTCAAAGAAAAAGTCTCAACCGCATATTCCATAGTTTTGAATCCTGTGTCTTGGGTCTTGTGTGTCTAATCTTTATTCGTGGCCGAGTTCTTCGCCGTAGCGAACAAGCCGAGCGCTGTTAAAGACAACTATCAGCGAACCGGCAAAATGAAGAACCGCAGCGTAGGCCATTGGCAGCCACGCCGCTGCAGCTGCTGCAACTCCAAGAATGATAAACATAACTCCGAAACCGAGATTCTCGTTGATAACCCTTCTTGTCTTTCTTGAAAGTCGAACAAGGAAAGGCACACGCTTCAAATCATCGCTCATAAGTGCAATCGAGGCGGAATTTATTGCTACATCGCTGCCGGCAGCTCCCATCGCAATACCAAGGTCGCCTGCCGCCAGTGCCGGTGCGTCATTTATACCGTCTCCAATAACCACAACGGTATGGCCATCCTTTTTAATTTGCTCAACAATCGAGAGTTTATCCTGTGGCAAACAATGTGCCTTAAAATCAGTGCAGCCCAATTCCGCAGCAACACGGTTGGCGACCTCATCCCGGTCACCGGTGAGCATAGTAACTCTTTTTATGCCGAGATCGAATAACTCCCTGACTGCGTGCTGAGCTTCAGGTCTTGTTTTGTCCTGCAATCCTACCCAGCCGATACACTTCGAACCCTTCGCCACGTAGAGGGTACTAAAACCCTGCTCCTCGTGCATGCTCGGGTCGGGGACATTGCTTATATCCACATTGTTTTCTTTAAGGAATGTATCTCTGCCGACGTAAACCTGCGCCGAGTCAACTGAGGCTGTAACACCTTTGCCGGGGATTTCCTGAAAATTATCTATCGCTGCTAAAGAAAGGTTTGCCTCTTTGGCTACCTCCTGCAGCGCTCTTGCTGCGGGGTGTTTGCTCATCTGCTCGGCTGAGGCAGCCGCAGTTAGTAGTTCAGCCGGTTCAACTCCTTCAGCCGGGGTCAGCTTGGTTACGTACAATCGGCCGGTTGTAACGGTTCCTGTTTTGTCAAACACCAGCGCCGTCATCTTGCCTGCAATCTCAAGGTCGGCAACGTTCTTTATCAGGATACCAAGCCGTGCCGAAGCTGAAATCGCCGCCACCATCGCCGTTGGTGTCGCCAGAATCAAAGCACAGGGACAAGAAATAACTAATATTGTAATCGCTCTGTTAATATCGCCGGTAAAAAACAAAACTATGCCTGCAATCATCAAAATCGTCGGCGTATACCATTTAACATAGCGGTCGATTATTCGCATAATCGGTATCTTTGTCTGCTCGGCTTGCATTATCAAGGACTGCACTTTACCGAGAGTGGTATCTTTGCCGGCTTTGGTTACGGTGATATCCAATACGCCCGTAAGGTTATTTGTGCCGGCGAAGACCTGCATTCCCGGGACTTTATCTGCGGGCAAAGATTCACCCGTTATTGTTGCTTCATTGACGGCACTAAGTCCTTTGATAACCTCGCCGTCTGCCGCTATGTTATCACCGGGTCGTACACGGATAGTGTCACCGGGCTTTAAGCTGCTGACGTTTACTTCTTTTTCACTGCCATCCCTATTGATAAGATTTGCTTTTGTGGGTGTTAGCTTTATCAGCGACTCAATCGAGGTGCGAGCGCCGAGAGCAGTGCGGGTCTCGATAAGCTCGCTTACGAGCATAAAAAATGCAACGATACCTGCGGTGGCGTAATTTCCTGTCGCAAATGCAGCCAGTATCGCCAACGCCACCAGCTCGTCCATATGCATCTCTTTTTTGATAATACTTTTTATCGCATGCAGAACGATGGGGGCACCCAGCAGTATCGCACCAACCATCGCTAAAAACTCGGATTGAAAACTGCCGCTGCCGTAGAGATACCTCCAGCGGGCTATACCGCTGCTTATCAGCAGCATTCCACCAGCTAATGTGCCTAATAGAGCAATACTGATGCGAATCTGCTTACTATGGGTGTGTTCAGCAGCGATGTCTTGCTTAAAATGTAAGTGTTCATGAGCCATAATTCGAATCCGTTTAGTGGTTGCGCTACTCGTTTCGTGTATCGTTTACCGGTTGTGTCCTAATGACGCTTTACGACTGACGCAACCGATACGAGCAGCGCAACCGCAACCGTCAAACGAAACTTATTTTGGCTTTATAGCCGGGTCTCTATTTAGCTGTATCCAGATTTCGTTGCCTTTAGTGCCTTCGGTTGGCTGGATTATTATTTTTTCGTCCACATTGTTAAGAACGTCTTCAATGGCGTCCTGGTAGATTTCCTGAAGGACGAGTTTCGGACGTTTACGATATTCGGGCAGTATCTGCTGCAAATATTCGGCATTGGCTCTGGCAGTTTCAACGACCTTTGTTCGATAGGCGCGTGCCCCTGCGATTTTCTCCTGGCCGGAACCAGCTAATTGTGCCCAGAGCGATTCTTTCTCCTCTTCACTTATATTTTCGTCGTTCTCAATGGCCTCAAGAAGTTCATCAGCGACCGGTCCGGCAGCTTCGTTAAGGGTCTTTTGGGCATAGGTCCTGGCTTCATGGACAGCCTTTTGACTATCCTGACTTGCGCTTATGAGCGCCTCAAACGCCGCATTTACCTGTCGAGGCCACGTTATATCCGTCAATTGCACCGACTCAACCGTTATACCGCTTTCTATCTTGTCGAGCTTTTCCTGCAGCAGATGTTTGACATGCTCGGTTAGAAACCCAACTTTTTCAAACATCGCCTCGTCGATGGTATAGTTGACCATTGCCGTTACAACCGCATCAGCAAATAGACTTTTCAAAAGCGGCGTTATGCTTTCCTTCATAACATCGAGGTATATCTGACCTGGTCTTATATCTTCTACGTAAACGTTTTTGAAAAAGCGTTCAGGATTCTTGAGCTCAGGGTCTTTGACCTGATAAGTTAGCTGCCATTTACAGTGGAGAATGTTGTAATCGCTGCCGGCAGAATCTCCGATAGTTTCTGTTTGTTTTTCGCTTCGGGTAATACAGTAGCCATCGCGTATAGGCTCTAAAGTTCGTCCAATGCGCTCTCTGGCTGTCGGACTCCGCAGCGGCTTTTCCTCGTACCAGAACGAGTTGATAACCAGATTGACCTTTTTTTCTACGGGTATTTTGACGATTTCATCTATTGGATACGGAAATACCCAGTGCAAACCCGGTTCGAGAATCCTATCTTCCCGCAGGCCTCGAATCTTGCCGAACCGCAGTACTAGCGCCTGCTCATCGGAACCGACCATCCTGAAACCGGAGGCAAAGAAAAGAATTATCAGCACTATCATTATTGCCTTCAGAATGATAAAGCTCAGCCGAAGTGCTTCCGACAGTGATTTGCTGGCTGTGTCAAGTTCTGTACCGTCGCGTTTTCCTGCTGGCAGAGCTTGCAAATCCTTGTTATCTTTTTTATTTTGTTCTGTCATAACATCAGCGTTTAGAATTTATTCTTCCGGTTCGGCTGGCTCGTTGGGTTTAACCCGCCGTACGTCTGGCGGGTTAAGGTCGGGCATCTCCTCAAGCAACTTGAAAGGTGCTGTCTTGGCGCTGAAAACGACGGTTGCTCTTTCCGCTAATATTTTTTTGAGGGACTCGATATCCCGCAGGAACATTGCAAGCTCCGGGTCCGCCTCGAGTAATTTATAGTATTTTGCGGCCTCTGCATCGCCTTTGCCTCGTATTGTTTTTGCCCTTGCTTCAGCGGCCGCAAGCAGTTCTGTCTTTTTGGAATCTGCGTCGGTTCTTATCTTCGTTGCCTCGGCCTGCCCCTGGGCGATGGTGGCTTCGGTCTTACGGTTTCTTGCAGCTCTCATTCGCTCAAAGACTTTTTCGGTAACATCTTTACTGATTTTAAGCTGCTTGATACCAAGAGTTCTTATTCCGATACCATAATCATTTCTGATGCTTTGCTTAAGGCCAGCGAGCATCTCGTCTTCGACTTTGTTAAATTTGATTTTTGTGGGGTCACTATTTACGAATTCACTGAAGAGGTGTTGGCCGATTACTTTGTTTTGAGTATCACTAATCCGGCTGCGCAATTTACTTTGAGCCTCGTTTATGGTTTTAACGGCATTAAAAAATTTCAGTGGTTCGGCGATATTCCAGACGACGTAGGTATTTACGATAATCGGCACTGCACCTTTCGTTGTTGTCTCGCCCATCTCCGCTTCCAGGACTCTCATCCGCGAATCAAATTTATGGATTTGCTGGATTGGAAACGGCCATCTGAAGTACCAGCCCGGCTCGGTAATCTCCCGAGTGGGCCGGCCAAAGGTCGTTACGAGGGCCGATTCCGTTTCCCTTGCCTGAAATGAGACAAGAAGCAGGACCAGAATCGCGATTAATGATACAATAAGGATTGCAACTGTTATATTTTTCATTTTTTGCTCGTCTCCTCAAATCCACCAATATCGTACAAGCTTGGCGTTAGTTTTTCCTTTGCGTCGAATATGAAAATTTGTGTATCGTTTGGGTCAGCAGCTACGACGTATTTACGTATGTTTTGAAGGGCCTCTTCGAAAGCCGCTAACCTCTGCTCGCGTTTGTAAATTTCCTTTGCGGCTCTGTACGCCTTAAGCTGGCTGTCGAAACGCTCTCCTGTTGCACGAGCAAGAGTCGCTTTCTCAAAGGCATAGCTTTTGGCTTCTCGCAGAGTGCTGAATATATCACCCTTTGCTTCTGCAAGTTTCTTATCCAGAGCTGTTCCGAGTTTTTCGATTTGTTCTGAGTCGTTTTGTTCTTTGGCCTTTTGGTATTTGGCTGCCAGCTCATAAAGTTTGTCGGCCTCTTCTACCGAACCTGCCAGCGCACTTAAAGTTTTATTGCGTTCTGCAAGAGAGCGCAAAACAATTGCCTGTTTTTCCTGCACGGCACCGATGACCTTTTGATAATCTGTCGCAACCTCAACAGGGGGATGGACTCCCTGCAGGCCCAGAAATACTATTTCTACTCCTAGTCCCGCTTTATCAGCGGCATCCTGAATCCTGCCTGTTAAAATCTGCTTGGCCTGGGCACGACCGGCTCCAAGCAAACTACTTTCGAGAGCAGTTTCGTCATCAACCTCAATCCCCGCACTGGCTGCGAATTTGGTCAGTTCGTGATAACAAATTGTCTCGAGCACTTTTTCCGGCTCGTTATGATTGTAGATAAAAGAGTATAAGTCCTTTATTTTGTATTGAACGGGCACAGCAGCAATGACAAGACTTACCGGCACGGCTCCAGAGGTGGAAGCTGCACCGGTTTCTTCACTGGCTACAAGCAAGTGATATTCTTCCTTATAATGCGCCTCACCCCACAATAGCGACGGCTCATGTATCACCTCGCCGGTCTTGGGGTCGGTTCTGGGGACATAGCCAACGCTGATTTCCGAGACCATTTTCGTAGGATGCTTATAGGCAATATCAATTGGCCACGGCCATTTGAAAGTAAGTCCCGGCTCAGCTTTGTTTACCTGACCGGATTTATTCAGAGGATTGCCGAAGTGCTCTATTATCGCCTCTTCATTAGGTTCTACCACAACGATACAGCTCAGCAGATACAGCGTAACAGCAGCGAATAAAACCAAAGGTGCTATGGCTTTTTCGAGCAGCTTATAAAACCAGGTTTGAGATACCTTAAAACCGAATTGATAATCGATTGTCTCTGCGGCGCTGCGTAATATTCCGCCCGGCTCATTTATAATCCCAAGCAGTCTGCTGTCGAAGGCGCTTCTGGAGTATTGACCTTTCAGCCGAGGCCGATATATATCAAGCACAGCATTTAGAGCGGTTTCTACTCCAAGAACAACAAGCAATATCGGAATGACCCAGGCGATTACGCTTACCACTCCAAACCAGTTGAAGTGCGCCAGCGCCAGACCTATTGCCAGAGAAAAGCTCAAGATAGCTACGCAAAGCAAGCTGCTGCCGCCGGCCCTTAGTGGACGCCATTGCGGCTGAACCGACATACCAGTAACATAGCGGGAAATCAAGAAGCTCACAAAAGCTATCGCCGTCATACAAATTGCACAGAGCAACGCCTGCTTCGGCTCAGTATCGATGCCGGCAGAGATGGCTTTTAACAAATATATCCCGACACCTATTTGGTAAACGGCGACCAAAGATGAGAATATAGGGATGAACCATTTTTCGAGTATTTCCAGGCGATGTTGAGCAACGGCGAATAAACTGGCACGCTCATCCTTGGCCTGAAAGATGGTAGGGCCCTGCTCAACTTTGGCCAATTGGCTCATATCGAGCTTTTCCTGCTCGGCCAGACTGCGTGTATGGAATTGAATAGTAAGGACAAACCAAACAGAAGCTGCTGAAAGAAGCAGCCAGCCAACCGCAGATATAGCAAGGAAATCACTCCATCGGCCAACAAGAAAACAAGTGCCGAAAAAGACCACGCTTAAAATCAGAGATACCCAGGCTATATGTTCAGGACGTTTAGACGATACCGCCATTTTCTATCTCAGTCTTTTTTTGAACAAAAAAACCTCAAATACAGTATTCAATTATATGTTCAAGCTCTTTACAAGTCGTCAGTCATGCAGTATAACAATAAGCGCCAATTTGGTATAGAATCAATTGGGAAAATTATTGAAACCTGTGTTGTTAAAGGAATAAACCATAATTTGAGTTTCGGGTTCGTTCATAGTTTAGCCGTCGCCGGTAAGCCTGCACTGAGCTTGCCGAAGTGGCGACGTTTCTTCAGCAATGGACAAATTACTTACAATAGCAAAAAATACTTTCATAGAGACACTAAGGCAACCAATCTATGCCGTAATCATTATCGTCGCTTTGTTTCTACTTTTTATGAGTCCATCTTTGACTATGTACACAATGAGCGATGACAATAAGCTCCTGAGAGAGTTAGGATTATCTACGTTATTTTTGACCAGCTTGTTCATAGCAATATTTTCCGCTTCCGGGGCTGTGGCCCAGGAGATTGAGAATAAGACCATAACCACCGTTCTGACCAAACCGGTCCAGCGTCCGATATTCATTATTGCGAAATTTTTAGGTGTGGCCGCTGCGGTATTTCTGGCGCACTATATCTGCACCATTGCCCTGATTATGGCGATTAGGCACGGCGTCCTTGAATCTGTAAATGACCCACATGACTGGACGGTCATAGCCACGGCGGCGATTATAGTTGTAGCATCATTTCTGCTAAGTGCCTTTTTCAATTATGTTTATGACTGGAAATTTTCGTCAACAGCCATTGTGCTGATAGCCATATTTGCTACGTTTGGTTTAATATTTTTAGCTTTTATTGACCGAAACTGGAAGTTTAATCCAGCCAATAATGGCATAAACGCCCTGGATATTTATGGCTCGGTGCTGCTGTTGTTAGCTGCGATGATAATTGTGGCTTTGGCGGTGGCACTTTCATCCAGGTTTAACATAGTGGTAACGCTCTCGGCCTGTATTGGGATTTTTTTGTTGGGTCTTATAAGCGATTACGCTTTCGGCAAATTCGCAGAGACAAGGTTGTGGGCCAAAATTGGCAGGTTTTTGGTACCAAACTTACAGGTTTTCTGGATAAGCGACGCTATTTACGAGGGAAGTGACGTCCCTCTAAAGTATATACTTATAACCGCTTCTTATGCCTTGTGCTATTGCGTAGGTATCCTCGCCTTAGCCGTTGCACTCTTCCAGCGCCGACAAGTAGGATAGAAAGTGCCTAAAGTGTAGAGTGCCTAAAATGTAAAGTGCCTAAATATGGTAAACGCAATGAATAACTTTAGTCACTTTAGCTCACTTTAGTCACTTTAGCTCACTTTAGTCACTTTAGCTCACTTTTTATAACTGCTGTTTCATCGCAGTTTTGCTGTTTTGGGCATCTGGCACAATCGCTCCAGACCTTCATCGGCAGCTTATCTTTTTCGATTCTCTCAAACTCCAGTTTCTCAAAAAATCCGGGGTCCATCGTAAGGGCAAAGACCTTAGGCACACCAAGCTGAGCTGCCTGTTCAATAGCCGCAGCCACAAGCGATTTGCCGACTCCCTGGTTTTTATGTCCTTCATCGACCGCCAGCGATTTTATTTCCGCTAAGTCCGACCAGATAACCTCTAATGCGCAGCAGCCAATTATATTGCCATCAAGCTCAGCTACAGTGAAGGCCTGAAGATTTTTATAGATATCAGCCATTGGGCGATACAGCATCTTGTCCTGCTCTGCATAGTCGTTTATCAAAGAATATATGACCTTGACATCCGATATTTTCGCACTGCGAATATTCATATGTAAGCAAGTATAGTTGTTAACCCCTTGCAGTGCAAGGGGTTCTTGTTTAGCCCCGTTGCTTGCCTGCCCCATACCAAAATTCTGTTTTTTGGTGTAGGGGCGGCAGGGGTCTTGCTATGGGGTTGGCAAATTGGAACAGGTTTCAAGCAATTTGATTGCATAGGAATTTGTATTAGCCACAGAGGTACTAAGACACTAAAAAGAATTCTTAAAAACTTTGTGCCTTGGTGTCTTAGTGGCAAAAAAAGTCCCGCCGAAGGCGGTTAAGTTCTATCAGTAATGGAAACTCTGGAGAGAATCCGACCCGCCGTGCCGGAGCCACGGCGAGGCAGGAGCGATTCAACGTGAAAAAGTACCACATGAGAGTGCGGGCGGACACCTTTAATTCCCTTTTTTAAAATCCTTTCAATAAAAAAATTACATTTCTTTTTCTCCGGTATGGTGTCCTCAGATTTCTACTATTCTTTCAGTCTCTGCAAAGCTGCCCGCGCGTAGTCCATGGAAGGATGCGACCCCGGCTTTTCAGGACATTTTACACACTTTTCAAAAGATGATCTGGCACCCTTAACCTCCCCAAGTTTCTCGAGAATGGCCCCGATAAGACAATGAGTCTCAGCATCGTCTGGATCCAGACGGGACGCGACCTTTGCATGAGCCAGGGCTTCCTCAGTGAAAGACTTATTCCAGAGAGCACCTGCCAAGGCCCGTCGGACTTGGGGATCGTTGGGTTTGAGGGTGACGGCTGCTCGGAGATAAGGCAAGGGATCATATTCCTTGCCGAGGGAATCGACTATTAGACCCATAAAATAGTGCGCTTCAGCACAACCAGGATGTTGTGACAGAACTTTCTCAAGTTCATCCGCAGCTTCCCTTGTTTTCCCCTGTTGAATGAAAAGAATCGCTAGTTTCGACATAGACTCCCAATCCAAGGGTTCAAGAAGTATGGCATTTTTGAGTTCTGCTGATGCTTCGTTGAGCTTTCCCATTTCGTAAAGGCAAAGCGCAAGTCCTTTGTGCGGCGCAGGCGATAGAGGACGGGCTAAGATGAGTTTCTTGAGTTCCTCAATGGCCTGCTTTATGGGAGGGCCGCCAATCTTTGGCTCCGCACGGTCGTACCTTACTATGGCTGAATCGGGCCATTTTATTGCCAATTGATGAACGTCAATTCTCCCGGCATGCTGCATAGACGATAGCATTCTTTTTCTCAAATCATCGGTGAGCTTCCTGGCATCCGAACCTTTCAATGGCGAATAGATTTCCGCCAGAACGGGGTCGTCTTTGTCCTCTGCAAGGCTAAGTGTGTCCAGCATGCCTAACGGCACTATCCACCATGGTTGGATTTCCGCGGCCATGCGACACTTTTTAAGCGAAATAGCACCCTCTCCGTTTGAAGCGGCTATTAAAGACTGAACAAGGAGGCCGCCAGCTGATTGACTCATGATGTCCTCCTGCCAGCCTTCGTAGGGTATGATTGCCTTGGAACCTGATGGGCCTGATTTTGGTTTTTTGAAGATGAGCTCAGAGAAAAACGTGACGCCTGCCAGATCTGGGCGTAATCTCACAAGTTCTCTTATGACTTGTTTTTCGGAGGGGGAAGTTGGGTCCAGCGGGTGGAAACTGCCCACTGGGTAATCAGGCTGACAGGCGAGCGCCGTTCTGTAAGCTATCTTTGCCTCAACAACATTCCCTTTCCTAGCGTTGAGCGTTCCTATCGCGACCCACGCCTTCGCAATCGCGGGGTTGTAGGATGTGATTTTCTTGTAGGCGGCTATTGCCTCGTCTACCTTATTGGCAGCCCAAAGATCGCCTGCATCGCCAAGCTCCTTCCGGCATAGAATAACATCGCAAGCCGATTGGTCCTTCTGCTCTGGTTGAGCCATTTCTTTCGCTTGCAGGCTGCTGATAGTGGCTGCAAGAACGAATACCATAGTTAACCTCTTCATAATGAACTCCTTTAATTGGACTAACATTATTTATATTGGTCCGCATCACATCCCAAAAACCATTGCGCCACCCATATAAGACGCTTGGCTACGTAGCCAAGCCTTCCGATTCCATAATCTTTCTCGAATTGCCTTTTTGGCGATTTTTCACCTAACGCCATTAAGATAAACAACTTACACACCTTTTTGCCCGGTTACTCTGTCGCGGAGTAAGCTTACTTTGCCACATATCACGCTTACTTTGCGACAGGTAAAGCTTCATTTGTGACATATCACGCTTAATATGCTACAACTGGCGCTTCATTTATGGCAGATAACGCTTCATCTGTGGCAAATCACCCTTCATCTGCGACATATTAAGCCTTATTTATTACGGATAACGCTTGAACTACGATAGATTAAACTTCATATATGGCATATCACACTTACTTTGTCATATCTAAAGCCCACTTTTGCATAAAGTAAACCGCCTTTATGGATAAGTTCTATTCTAACAAATTTTATTTCCTTTTCACAACTTCATCTGGGAAATCCGGGACTAATTCACCAACTTGTCCCGAATCTTTTTATTGGGATTAACTAACTCCTCTTCGCGCCTTCGTGGCTAATTACATAATCAGTGTAAATTCGTGTTTATTCGTGGCTAACTCCTCTTCGTGTCTTTGTGCCTTGGTGGCCACAAATCGGTGTCTAAAAAAATCCCTTGCCCTGTATATCTCTGATATTGTATAAATGTTGTTTTTGAAGCTGTTAAATAAAACCTGAAATAATCTAATGGAGGCCGAAAAGTGGCTAATACAGGTGACATTCGTAACATTGTTCTTTTAGGGCACGCGTCAAGCGGAAAAACCTCGCTTGCCGAGTCAATCCTGCACAAAACCGGCGCAACGAACCGTCTCGGCAGCGTTGACGACAAAACCAGCGTCTGCGACTACTATGACGAAGAGAAGGAGCACCAGCATTCAATCCAGTCGTCTGTAATTCACGTCGAGCACGCCAGCAAGTTTTTCAACATCATCGATACCCCCGGTTCACCTGATTTTGTTGGCCCCGCCATAAAATCGATACCTGCCGCCGAAACAGCCGTAGTAGTAGTCAGTGCCGCTGCCGGCATTGAGACCAATACTCGGAAGCTCTTCGAGCTGGCCAAAAGCGCTAAATTATCGCCGCTCATCGTGATAAACAAAATCGATGCTGAAAACACCGACTTTCCAGCACTTATTAAGGCCGTTCAGGAAACCTTCGGCTCGCAGTGCCGATGTGCCAATTTGCCTTCTGCGGACAAGGCATCTGTCATCGACTGCATCGAGAATGACACCGGCGACTCACCTGTGACGGATGTCGCCGGCGCCCATACCGAACTCATCGAAAGTGTCATAGAAGCGAATGACGAGCTTATGGAGAGCTATCTTGGCGGCGAGCAAATCGGTGCTGAAAAAATCGCCTCGGTATTTGTTGAAGCGCTGAAATCCGGCACTTTAATCCCGATAGTTTTCACCAATGCCCGCAAAGAGGTTGGAGTAACCGAGCTGCTTGATATTATTGCGAAATACACTCCCTCGCCTTCCCAGGCAGAGCCGGCCGTTCTTAAAGATGGCGATAAGCAAACACAGCTAAAAGCCGACCCTGCAGGCCCATTAGCCGGGCTGGTATTTCGCGTTGCGTTCGACCCACGCTCGAATATGAAGTACTCTACCATTCGCATTTTCAGCGGCAAAATTACTTCGGACACTAATTTACGTCGCAACGATGAAAGGAAATCCATTCGGCCTGGCAATATCTTAAAATTCCAGGGCGGCGAAACCAGTCAAATCGATTCCGGTATAGCCGGTGATATCATAACCCTATCTAAAGTAGAGGAGCTTCAAATCGGAGATTTAATCCACGATGGCAATGTCGCCGGTGTCTTTGAGCAGCCCCCAGTGCCGGAGCCAATGTTCTCTCTGGCGCTCGAGCCCGCCTCAAGAGGTGATGAACAGAAAATAAGCTCGGCTTTGGAAAAGTTGTGCGAGGAGGACCCTTGCTTTAAGATAAAGCGGGACCTGCAGACAAAGGAGCTCGTCGCCAGTGGGCTTGGCGATTTGCACCTGCGGATAACGCTCGAAAAGATGCAGAACCGCTCCAAGCTGTCGGTAACCACAAAAGAGCCGAAGATTCCCTACCGTGAGACGATTACCGCAAAAGCCGAAGGCCATTACCGCCACAAAAAGCAGACCGGCGGAGCCGGCCAGTTCGGTGAAGTCTATCTCCGTGTTGAACCTGCTGAGCGAAATTCCGACCCACCGCTGGAGTTTAGCTGGGATATCTTCGGCGCCTCCATCCCCGGCCAATACGAACCGGCCGTCCGTAAGGGCATCAACGAAGTTATGCAAGCCGGCATAGTCGCCGGATTCCCATTGCAGGATATACGCGTCTCAATATACGATGGCAAGCACCATCCCGTCGATTCGAAGGAAGTTGCCTTTCGGGCGGCGGGCAAGGGTGCGTTTGTTGACGCCATGGAAAAGGCAAAGGCGGTCCTGCTCGAGCCGATAGTCAATATCGAAGTTACCGCACCGGCTGAAAATGTCGGCGATATCGCCGGCGACTTGGCCTCGAAACGCGGCAGGGTGCAAGGCCAGGATATGCTGGCTGGCAATTTCATCGTTATTAAAGCTCAGGTGCCCCTGTCCGAAGTTACCCAGTATAATAGCCAGCTAAAAAGCGTTACCGGCGGACGCGGCAGCTACGCAATGACAATGAGCCATTACGAAATCGTCCCGCCTAATGCCCAACAGCAAATCGTCGCACAATATGCAAAGAAGAAGGGCACGAATTAGTTCCGTCGCTCGTGACTTGATGTTAGCGTGGCTCGCTGAATGGATGAGTGGGTCCCAGTCAGCGACTCCTGCCTAAGAATTGCGGGGGCAGGCTAAGACACTAATTCGCTCAACGAATTCCCCTTGCCAATCCGGCCAAAAATGCACTTTATGCTTTTTCAAGCTGATACTAAAGTCGAGTCCAATTCAATGCTTAAAGACGTAATCAGGGGCAAGCGTTCGGCGTGTTCTCCTCTGGATTGACATATTATCCTCTCTCTTATCATAGAAATGTATCTATTAGTTCTCTTGTGCCTTTAATAAGATCTCCAACATCACGGATGTCGAATTCATCCCACTCTGCATGAAGAGCGTGATTTCGAACACCAGCAAAGCTCTTAACTCGCTTTGCTTTCACCGGAGTAAAGATGTTTTGCTTAACTAGTTCGTCTATCAGGGGTTCCATAGACATTCCCTTAGTTTCTATTGTATGCTTACGAGCAATTCTTTTAATAGTGTCTTCTAAAACGGCACATGCCAGTATCGATGACTCAATTTTTTTATTACCTTTATGATAATAACTCGCATGATCAAGAAAATCGTCGAATGCCTCTGCTATCACAATATACTCAACTTTGCGTAATAATCCCCTTTTCCATTCATCTTTCGTTGCAGCAAGTAGGCCGTAAAGTTTTTGCATGATCCTATATGCCACACCAGATTTGTTATCATCGTCTCTCTGTAAACGTGCACACTCTGATTTGAAAGTGCCGTTGGGCTGATCAACAAGTCCTATTAGATTTACTGTTGAGCCGATCCATTGTTGATATATAGCGATTCTATCTTCTGGCATCCAGTAAGATAGAAATCCATTCTCATCTCGTTCAACTTCTGATATTAACTTCTGCCCCTCGATCAACAATTCAGTGAAACGCTGTTCATAATCATTCTCTAAAGACATCTTTATTTTCTCCGGCCAACATAATAATATACAACATTTATCCGCCGCTCATTTGGCGGACTTTTTGTTACCAATTCGTTTTTTTCTCGCCGATGTTTTCCTCAAAGTAACTTGATGGATTATACTAAACTTGGGTTTATCCATCAATCCAAAATTCCACCATTGTTTTGAACATTTGATATTTGAATTTCGAATTTGTTTAGGATTTCTGACCAAATTCGTGTGAATTCGTGGTCAAATAGAGATTCTTCGCTTTCGTTCAGAATGACAGATCCGTGTGAATCCGTGGTTAAACTTTTTGTGCCTTTTCGTGGCCAAGAAAAAACCTGCCGTTAAACGGCAGGCTAAATATTTTTGGATTTCCCCGCTTCATCAACGCAGATGCTCATTCTCTATTAAGCTCTTCTATAGTTTCTGTAACTATTTCGTCTATCAATTCTTTTACAGACACAATTTTTGTCACTCTCGAAACGTTAGTGCCTGCAAGAACGACTGCATTGTCGATGTCCCCATCTGCGGCATCAATCAGAGCTTTGGCAATACAATATTGAACCGTAGCAGGGTCACAGGTCCTGAGACACTGATAATTGCAAGTAAACTCTTTTCTTTCACCACGCAGTATATCATCAAGAAATTTTGTTCTTATTACTCTTGCCGGCATACCCACCGGGCTTTGTATAAAAACGATATCATCTTCCCCAGCCTTAATATAAAGCTGTTTAAATTCATCAGCCACTGAACATTCGAAAGTAGCTACGAACCTGGTCCCAATCTGCACACCCTTTGCTCCCATACGTAAGAACTTAGCCACATCTTTTCCGTCAAATATACCACCTGCCGCTATAACAGGAATGCTTGCCCCGTACTCTTTTTCGTATCCGGCGACCAGTTCCAAAACATCTTTTACCGCATTCTCAAGCAGCGGCTCATTTTCCATTGTCCCTTTAAGGGATTTCAATTCTTCCAAGCTGTAACCCGCTATATGTCCCCCTGATAACGGACCTTCAACAACGAAAGCATCC
>CAZUPG010000012.1:0-15307 GCA_964622085.1 uncultured Pirellulales bacterium
AATACCGGCTTAAATCTTCAGGTGTCCGTAAATCGACTTTCCTGCCAAGCATTTCTGTAAGCTCCATTTCCATTTTGATAATTGAAAAAAGGCCGGGCGTATGGCCTTGCTCAAACTCAACTAACAGGTCGATATCGCTGTCAGGCCCCAATTGGTCACGAATAGCAGACCCGAAAACGGACAGTTTCTTGATACGATTCCTTTTGCAGAAATCCATCAGCTTGCCTTTAGGTATCTTCTGTTCGAGTGAATAAGCCATCCTACAAACCTTATGATGATTAATTATTTATCCTTGCCTTAAACAGTATAAATCCCGTTTTAATCCGTGTCTAATACTACTCTGCGAAGCGGCGCTTCCAGCATTCGCAGCCGCTCCGGCGGAGTAGGCTCGCTGCGAAGTACGAGTTTTTTCTACATTTGTTCTACAACCTCTATCCCTAAAAGCTCAGTTAGGCCGTGTTTGATAGTTTTTGCGGTTAAATCGCAGAGCAATAGCCGGGTAGGTCTTTTATCCGGCCCGGCGTCGAGAACCGGACAATTCGTGTAAAAAACGCTGAACTTCTGGGCCAGTTCATACAGATATGCAGTTATGTAATTGGGCTTGTAATCAGCAATAGAATCCTGTATCGCCTCTCCGTAACGGATGAGCTGCTTTGCAAGGTCCAGCTCAGCCGGCTCATTTAAATTTACGATTTTCGATTTACGATTTTCGATTTCCTTTTTCAAGTCGGATAATTCGGTCTCTACATCCACATCTCTGGTCTGTGCCTTTCGTTCGATGGATTTTATCCGTGCGTAGGCGTATTGCATATATGGAGCGGTGTTGCCGTCCATCGCCAGCATTTTGTTGAAGCTAAAGACATAATCGCTTGTTCGGTTATTGGAAAAATCTGCGTATTTGACGGCGCCGATTCCAACGGCCTGTGCGATTTGAGCTTTTTTATCTGCCGAAAGTTCGGGATTTTTTTCTTCGACGATTTTTTCTGCTCGCTGGACAGCTTCATCAAGCAGCTCTTTTAGTTTTACATTTTCTCCCTCTCGTGTTTTCAACGGCTTGCCATTTTCACCAAGAACGCTGCCAAACGTAACGTGAATAAGCTCTGTCTCATCTTTTACCCAGTTGGCCATTCGTGCGACTGCAAAGAGCATCTCAAAATGCAGCTTCTGCCGGGCATCAGTAACGTAGATTATCCTGTCTGCCTTTAGCTCATTGACTCTATATCTCAGAGCTGCCAAATCCGTCGTCGCATAAAGATACGCTCCATCTGATTTCTGGATAATAAACGGCAGCGGCTCACCTTCCTTATTCTTAAACCCCTCCGGAAATATACAAACCGCACCATCTGACTCTTTAGCAATTCCCTCATTCTTTAACTCTTCCACCACCTTTGGTAAATCCTCTTTATAAGCACTCTCGCCCCGAAGCTCCGTATTTTCATCGAAATCAATACCGAGCATTTTATAAATTTCGTTACAATGCTTCAGGGTCAGTTTTCTGATTAAATCCCATGCTCTTAGCTCTTGATCATCCTTCTTTTTATCACATCTCTGCAACATATATGTTACATGGCTTGAGAGCGATTCGTAACATTTTGGCCCATCTCTGGTTTGTATCATAAGCCCCATGCCCGTCGCGGAATCTTCCAAAGCATTAATATATTTGTAAACCACTAATAACTCTGGCCATAGATAATTTGGTGTTGATTCCTGGAGTTTTTTCAAAAAAGGATAAAAGGATACTTCACCATCACCAAGATTATCTTTGGAATCTTCTATCCAGTCTGTTTCGTGTCGTTTTAATATCTGGCGACAAAGAACATTCAGCTTTCTCTTGTCTTCTGCGCAGTTCTTTAGTTCTTTAAGTTCGGTATGGTAATATAGCGGTTCTCCGTGTTTCTTGGCCGTACATATATGCCAAAGGCCAAGAATTACCATTCCAAAATTCGTCCCCCAGTCCCCGAAGTGATTTTGCCAAATAGCTTTGTGGTTTTGGAAATTGAGTAATCGGCGAATACAGTCGCCGATTATTGTGCTGCGCAAATGGCCGACATGCATATCTTTGGCGATATTCGGGCCTGAAAAATCGATGACGATGGTCCTCGGTTGACCAACCTTTTCTATACTAAGGCGTTTATGGTCTTTGTTGACTTCAAGCAAACGGCCAGCAATAAAATCAGATTTTAGTCGCAGATTTATAAAGCCGGGGCCTGCGATTTCCGGCGGTTCGCAAATATCGCTAATATCCAATTCCTTAACTACCTGCCCAGCCAATTTTTTAGGGTCGGTCTTGAGTTTTTTGGCAAGTGCCATTACGCCGTTGGCCTGATAATCGCCGAACTTAGGGTCAGTGGAGGGCTTTACAATTGCTGCGCAATCCTTCTGGCTGGTAACAGCGGCCATCGCAGCACTGATTCTTTCTTTGAGTATGTCAATTGCGAGCTTCATTTTTTTAAGGCCATTTCCCAGTTCAACCTTTTAGCATCGCCCCAGAGCAGCTCCAAATCGTAGTATTCCCGATATTCGCTGTCAAAGATATGGATTACGACATCGACATAGTCGAGCAAAATCCAGCGTCCCTGCTCATAACCGGCCCGGCCGAATCGCTTCATGCCCCGCTTTCTTGCCTCTTCGGAGATTTCATCTGCCACGGTGCGCATCTGTCTGTTGCTTGTGCCTGTGGCTATTACAAAATAATCAGTCGCAGGCGACTTGCCCTTCAAATCCAGAACCACAATATCACTACAATGCCGGTCAGCCGCTGTGTTAGCCGCAGCCAGCGCAAAATCTTTTGCCCCGTTAGAAATCTTGCCCTTTCGCTGCTGGTCCCCGCTTGTAGAATCTTGACTGTCGTCAGACAAGTTTCTAACGGGGTTTGTCTTTGCAATTCGCTTCTTTGTCAAATTTTCTGCCTCAGCTTCAATTTCAATAAAAAAGGGATGGCCAAATTGACCACCCCAATAGATTACTCATATTAGCCGGTTACGTCAACTAAGTAGCCCAGCGTGAATTATCTGCCGATGCCGAGCCAGCCACCAATAACAGGAGCGAATTTTACCACAATACCTGAGAAAACCACGCTAACCATTGTCATCAGCTTTATTAGAATATTTAAGCTCGGCCCCGATGTATCCTTGAACGGGTCCCCGACGGTATCGCAAACAACACTAGCCTTATGGGCATCGGAGCCCTTGCCGCCGAGGGCACCTTTTTCAATATATTTTTTGGCGTTATCCCAGGCGCCGCCGGCGTTATTAAGCGTAATTGCAAGAACAAAACCGCAGGTCAATCCCCCAGCCAGAAGACCCATCACACCTGCTACACCCAAAATCAGCCCTATAAGAACCGGTACGATAATGGCCAAAAGCGACGGCAAAATCATCTCCTTTTGTGCGCCTCGGGTAGAAATAGAAACGCAGCGTGCATAATCCGGCTGACCTGTTCCTTCCATAATACCGGCGATTTCTCTGAACTGACGTCGGACTTCGTTGACCATAGCCCCTGCGGTCCTGCCGACCGCCTTCATCGTCATCGCACAAAACAGAAAAGCCATCACGGCACCGATAAACAAACCACAAATCAACTTGGGATTCATAATCGTCATATCATACGCTGCGACAAAATCAGCAACGCCCGCCGCTTTTGCGCTTTCAGGCGTAAACATAACACTACCAACGTGAAAAGTCCCACCACCTTCTGCTGCCAGTCTTGCAACCCATATCCGCACTTCTTCGATGTATGCCGCTAATAGTGCCATAGCTGTCAAAGCAGCCGAGCCAATGGCAAAGCCCTTTCCAGTTGCTGCGGTAGTATTACCAAGGGCATCGAGGGCATCTGTCCTCTTTCTGACCTCTTCGCCCAGGCCGCTCATCTCAGCATTTCCGCCGGCATTGTCGGCTATCGGGCCATAGGCATCGGTCGCCAGAGTAATACCTAATGTAGAAAGCATCCCCACTGCGGCAAAGCCAATGCCATAAAGCCCCATCGATATATCCGAAAAACCACCGGCAAAACCAAAGGCACACAGAATACAGACGACTATCGCTATAACCGGCAGACCAGCAGAATACATCCCTGTTGCAATGCCCTCTATAATCGTGGTTGCAGCACCCATCTTCGTCTGCTCCGCAATACCACGGGTCGGGCTGTAACTGTCAGAAGTATAATATTCGGTAAACTGGCCAATCAGCACACCGGCAAGCAGGCCGGAGATAACCGAACCAAAGACACCCCATGTAATCCAGCCGGCCCAGACCAGCCCCGCAATAGCAATAACAATCATAATCGAGCTGCCGAGTGTTCCAAGAAGCAGGGACCGAAGTAAATCCTTCTGACTGGCATCTTTTTTACAACGAACCATAAAGATACCGACAATCGAAAGGATAATACCCAGCCCTGCCACAACCATCGGGGCAAGAACAGCTTTCAAGGCCTGCTGGGATGACAGTGTTAAAGCAGCTCCCAATGCTGCTGCTGCCAGAATCGAGCCGCAATAGCTCTCATATAAGTCAGCCCCCATACCGGCGACATCACCGACGTTGTCGCCGACATTATCAGCGATTGTGGCGGGATTTCTTGGGTCGTCTTCCGGAATACCGGCTTCGACCTTGCCGACCAAATCTGCTCCGACGTCTGCTGCCTTGGTAAAGATACCGCCGCCGACACGGGCAAAAAGGGCCTGCGTGGAAGCACCCATAGCGAAGGTAATCATCGTAGTGGTAATCTCGATGAGTTTGTAGCTCGGATCCATGCCTTTGGGTACCAGGGTCAGACCGAGCAATTCCAGGCCCTCTCTCATATGCTCCGGCGTATAGACGAGCCGGTCAAGAAACCAATACCAGGCGGTGATGTTAAGCAAGCCGAACCCAACAACGACTAAACCCATAACCGCACCTGAACGAAAGGCGACCTGCAGGCCGCGATTCAAACTCTCACGGGCGCCTTGGGCAGTGCGGGCAGAAGCGTTTGTCGCAGTCTTCATACCCAAAAAGCCGGAAAGAGCACTGAAAAAACCTGCGGTTAAAAATGCGACGGGAACAAAGGGATTCTGAACACCGAAATAAGCACAGACTGTTAAGATAATCAACAATATTAAAAATACAAGCGATACAACGCTGTATTGCCTGAACAGATAGGCATAGGCACCTTCACGAACATGCTGAGCAATGGCTATCATTTTCTCAGTTCCTTCGGGGGCAGCCATCACCTTCTTATAGAAATATATCGCAAAAATCAATGCGAGGACGGACCCTGCCGGTGCTATCCACCAGATTGTCGGAATGCCAGTAAATGTAATGGTGCTCTCAGGAAAATCCACTTTTTTCGCTCCTTTCGAATCAACTACAGCCTCTGTTTGTAAAACGCATATAAAGTCCCGTGAAGTTTAACCAAACAGGGCTGCATTTCAAGAGTTTTATTAAGGAAAACCTCACATGTACCACGGCCAGGATGGCCGTGGTACACTTTAAGCGCAAAAGTCGTTTATGCTCTGTACACTTTTATGTGTGATAATGTGCGTTGATTTTTACATACTCGGCACTCAAATCGCAGCCATAGCAAAACTCGCACAACGCATTAATAAATAGTCACTATCACCCGCCGATATCGGGTCAGCGGTGGGGTGCCGTTGTCGGTGACCTCGCAAATGACGTGGACCGTCTCGGAGTTGCCCGCATCGCTGGGAACAACGAAAGAAGCGGCTAGTTTGTTGCCATTTGCGATGTCCACGGCACCTTTGTAAGAACCCGGCTCTTTGTATTGCCACCATTTGTAGGTAAGTTCATCGCCGTCGGGGTCTTTCGTTCCTTTTGCGTTCAGTTTCACTGTGTCGCCGGGTTTGGCCTTCAGGTCCAGCTTATGAGCCAACTTTACTATTGGTGGATGGTTGGCGTTCTCGTAACTCTTTACACACCAATCAGCACGCGCCGCCCAATCGTTCTGGAAGTCCTCGGCCCAGCGCCATATAGGTTTATTGATATCTCCGTCATCCTTAGCGCCTCTCCAAACGTTCTTCGTGTCTTTCTCCCTCACAAATCGTCCACCCCACCCGCCGTAAGTTGGGTCTTCGAGGATTCTCAATCCCACGTTGATCTGGTGCATAAATGATGGCGAATCACCTTCGGACCGGAAGTCCCCTGCCTGCCAGGTTCCCCATTCATTGGTATGTTTTCTGTTATATGCTTCGTATCTTGAACATAAGGGGCCGTGATCTTGCAGAATGTTTTTCTTCATCCAATCTGCTTCAAAGAACTTGCGCTGGGCTGGGGGCATGCACTCATCCCACTTATACGCTATGCACCCAAACTGACGAAAACTACCAAGCACCGCAACATCCGGCCAGTTGGGCCGAATATACTCGCGGAATGTTTTGTCCTGATCGAGAATGATGTAGATAATCGCCTTGCGGGAAACCTTTGCCATCTGGTCGGGATGTTCGTGCTGAATTTTCCAGAGCGCCCGGGCGATGGTATTGGTTCCGCCCCAGGCCTGCAGCCAGACGGGTCTGGGTTCATCATCCAGCAGCACTTCGACAATCCTATCTGAGCCGGGCGTGTCCTTGCCCATTTCGCCTACATTGTCGATATTGCCGACATACACCATCTTCTTCAGCTCTTCCGGAGCCGGAAAATCCGGGTCGTGTTTCTTGAGATTGTTATAAAAGCCGGCATATCTGTCGATATCTTCTTCGATCCATTTTTCACCAGCCCAATTGTGGCCTTTCCAGTGGAACCTCGAGCTTGAATAGACGATGCCTTCGATGTCCCATTCGTTGGCGTAGAGCAGAAACCGGACCATTGAACAGCGGTCGTCGATTTCGCCGTCGGTTGTCGCGATGATGCGCGGCTTATCCGAGCTCTTACCGAAGACTTGCTCGCCGAAACTCATTGTGACAATAGCAATGAATATAATACTCACGATGGTTTCAAAATGTTTGCGATTTTTCATTTTAAGCTTTCTTTCAAATCTATGTATGATAATGTGCGTTGATTTTTACATACTCGGCACTCAAATCGCAGCCATAGCAGAAATCGCTTTGCTTTCCCGCGCCCAGCTCTACCGTTATTGTGTGCTCAGTTTTAGAGATGACCTTATGTGCCCTTTTAGCGTCAAACTTTTTCGGCATGCCATTTTTGAAAACGGTTATATCACCGAGTTTGCAGGATAGCTTATCGGGATTTAACTTTATGCCTGCCGAGCCGACAGCGCAGATAATTCTGCCCCAGTTGGGGTCGCAGCCGTGTACTGCGCATTTTACAAGCGGATAATCAGCTATTGCCCTTGCGGCCTTTGCCGCATCGGCCTTCGTAGCTGCACCTTTGACAACTACCTTGAACATCCGTGTTGCGCCTTCTGCATCAAGTGCAATCTGCTTGGCCAAATCATCGCATAATTCTGCCAATGCCTCGGCAAACTTTTTGTAACGGGGACACTGGCTTGTAATGGGGCGATTTCCTGCAAGGCCGGAGGCAAGGATTATCGCAGTGTCATTAGTGCTCTGATGGCCGTCAACAGTCAGTTTGTTTAACGAATTGCCGATTGCCGCCTTCAACGCTTTCGATAGCAGTGGTTTTGTTATAGCAACGTCGGTCGTGATAAAGCAAAGCGTTGTTGCCATATTCGGGGCAATCATACCGGCTCCTTTAACGGCGCCGGCTATTGTTATTTGTGGCCCGTGCCCCGTGGCTCGTGACCCGAAACTCATTTTTCCGATGGCTTGCTTTGGCTTTGTGTCGGTTGTCATTATTGCCTTTGCAAAATCCAGGCCCGCTGACGTCGTTGCCGAGAGCTTCGCCGCTGCCTTTGAAATGCCCGCAGTAACTTTTTTGATTGGTAACTGCTCACCGATAATGCCGGTGGAAGCAACTAAAACGCTGTGTGGGTTTTCTTCAATCTGCTTTGCTGTTTCACTGCACATTTTTATTGCGTTTTTGATACCGGCCTGACCTGTGCAGGTATTGGCATTGCCGGAGTTGGCAATCGCACCCGAAATATTGGCACTCTTTATGTGCTTTTTGCAGATTTGTACTGCTGCGGAAGTAATTTTGTTGGTTGTAAAGAGAGCCGCTGCCTTTGCGCCTGTCGGACAAACGAACATTCCCAAATCCAGCTTGCCGGATTTTTTTATCCCACAATGCACTGCCGCCGCCAAAAATCCCTTCGGTGACGTAATAGTATTGTTTTTACTCACGATGATACTTTCAATAAGCGTTAATGAAAGACTATGATTTTGCGCAATTAGTATATGCTTCAAAACAGATTATTTAAAGAAAAAAGAGTTTTGTTTGTCATATTTGCATTATGATGTTGATATGAGAAAAAAGTATGATTTCAAGAGGCAAGTATGCCGGTAAATCACGCCCCGCGGTTCATCAAAGCTCAGAGACAAACGCTATAAGTGGTCTCAGGCCATAAAATCATTCAGTGGGCATCAGGCGAGCGTCTCTCGATAATATCGGGAATATCAGAATGTGGTCCATGTGGAATTGGCAGGAGTGAAGCCGCTACGCTCAGTCCACAGGCGACTAGCAAAAAGCTGCCTAAGACGAGCTTGACTGGCTGAGAGGGATCATCGGTCGTAGTAAGAAACATCCAGATGCCAATAGAACACATAAATCCATTCGCGAGACCGGCAACAACACGCCTTAATATGGTCTTTTTCTTAACCACAAAGACAGTCGCAATGCCAGCCACAGCGAGCCAGACCTTAAAACCAATGTCAGTATCGGAAGGCACTTCTCCCGAAGAAAAACTGGCTGCAAAGGTAGACACTCCTAACACTATCAAAACCCAGCCAAATATTCTTGCCAGACGATCTACCCCACGCGACAACCTGCCAATAGCCATTTTTCGGTCCCATTATTTTATGTTCTGATTTACTGTTCCAACAGATTATTGAACTTTTGCACAATTTTTTTATATTCATCAATATTGCTAAATTCGGTCAGCCATTTTTTTATGTACTTCATATCAATGAATTTTTTGTTTTTGAGTAATATATTTTTTACATCCTCCTCATCGACGGCTCTCGCCGCTACCATTTTGTGGATAATAACATCCTCGCAGGATGCAAATTTCACAGGATAATTGTTGATGATGACTTCTTTAGTCCTTTTGATTGCCTGCGTCTCATACTCAGTGAAAGAGAAGATAAAATCTATGCGAATATTTGATTTTGGCTCCTCCGCCGGAAGCACTTTGGTTTCTCGTGCAAAATCCGCAGGATTTTCAGGTAGAATTTTTAATCCCAACTTTTTGCATAACTCTTCAATCAGAGTAAATCTATCGGTATCCACTCCCAATGTTATATCAACATCCCGCGTCAATCGTGGCCTGCCATATATAAGAACCGCCTGGCCGCCGATTATCATATAGGGAATTTCCTCTTTGTCTAAAGTCTTAGCCGTCTTTTTTATGAGCTTTTCTATCACAGACCCACCTTGTTTATCGCTTTGGCAATTCGCAAATCAACCTCAAAGCCGTCCCAGATATTTTCGTGGCTGATTGCACCCAACGCAACAGCTTCTTTGTACAAGGCATCATATATCTGCACAGCTTCCTTGTAAGAGAGATTTTCCTCTGCGTTTAACTTGCGATAAAACTCATCTAATTTGCGTTTGTTTCTTATCATTATCGACCTACCACGGAATTATAACCGTAAATAACCCTTTTCGCCAGATGTTTTTAACGATGGAGCGCAGCCGCTACCTAAAGACTCGTTGTGTTTCTTGAACGTGGATCTCTTATAGTTTTTGGTCCATTACTGAGTTTGCCGGCGATTGCCAGTTCTCTGAAATCGGCCATAGGGTCGTAGAATTTCTTGCTCAAATCAACAGTGTTGACCATCATACCAGAGTGGTTTTGCTTAAGCTGCTTTACAATCCTGCCATCGGGTGCGATTATGCACGATGGATACGGCGAATAATAGCCGGAGGCATTTGACATACTCACCCAGAAATGGTTTGTAGCAGCCCGGCACTGCATCGTCTGTCGCATAATGTGAGTGTGAACGCTCGGGCCATGCTGGCGGGCATTGTAAAACGACTGCAAAATACAATTTACCCCCTGCTTGTACAGTTCGCGATAAATCTCCGGAAACCGTAAATCAAAACATATAAGCAACGAGCATTTTACGCCGTTTATAGTAAAGTTCACAAACCTGTTGCCTGGTGTAAACCGTCGCAACTCGCCAGCCACACAAAAGCGCTTGTCATATCTGTCACGAATTTTGCCATCGGGGCCAATCAGATAGAGACTGTTGTGCGGCTTGCCCGCCACTTGTCCACCATTCGTGTGGCGGATTCGTTTGGCGGGCTTATTTGGCGGGGTAAGCGGATGTGTGCTTCCTAAAACGACCCATAGGCCGAGTTTGGATGCAAGAGCCATAATCTTTTCAGTCTCCTCTTTTAGAACCGCCCAGTCGTAACCATCGAAATTAGGAAAGTCAGTGCCTACATAACCGCTAAGGGCACACTCGGAAAAATGTACAATGTCCGCTTTGGCCCTATGCGCTTTGTGCAGAAATTCCTGAATCTGCAGGGAATTTCTTTTTATCGATTTTCCTACAGCGAACTGACAGGTAGCAACTTTCAAAACAAGCCCAGACACCTATTTATTTCCTAATTGTCTTATTTTACTATTGTACTCGCGATGTTTGTCTGCATTCGCTAATCAACTATTAAAAAAACTGCGTTACCACCGGGCACATAACATCTTTTTTGAGCACTACTTATGTACAATGGGGCACTCAATATGGAAAATCTATATAAAAAATCCGATATTTTTACTTGATTTTTCCGATGTTAAACGTATACTTAATATAGGAATTACGATGAGAGGTTAGCCAAAGGGTTCCGTCCCGCGGCGATACCTCTTTTTTATTGCTCCTTTTTGTATTGTAACTTATCTTTCAATCCGTTCATAAACGTGATTTTTGAGGCAAATTTTCGCAATAGTGCCGAATATCTATGCCTATTAGGAATAATGAGCCTTAGCAATTTTCCCGTTTTTTCAAGATATTCAATTAAGCAGTAGAAATCACCATCGCCAGTAACAATGACAGCCTTTTCATAGTTTGGACGTTCTATCATAGTGTGCATAACTAATTCAGCATCCACATTACCTTTTGGCTTACCGCTTGGCAAAATCAAAGTTGGCTTAAAAACTAAGATATATCCATAGGACTGTAGCGATATATACAAATCTTGGTTTGTTGGTATATATCCAATAAAAAGGAAAGCTTTGCTAATCCCATATTTGTCTTCTAAATATTTCCTGAATCTTTTAAAATCGAGCCTCCAGCCTTGTTCCTGAATTGAAAGATTCAGATTTTGACTATCAATAAAAGCATAGTTGTTCTTATATCTTTTCATTTTCCATTAAAAGCTAATGCAAATTTTATCTAAGGCCGAGGGTCTCTTTGAGGCCGAAGATGATGTTCATATTCTGAATTGCCTGGCCGGATGCACCCTTTACCAGGTTGTCAATCGCCGAGAAAATTACAATTCTCCCCTTTACGCACGCTGCAAAGATATGACAATAGTTCGTCCCTGCGACATCCTTGACGGCGGGGGCATCCTTGCAGAGCTGCACAAACGGCTCATTGGTGTAGAAATCCTTATAAAGCTTTGTCAGTTGCTCATCGCTAATTTGAGATTCTTCGCTGCGCTCAGAATGACAAACTGGCTGACAATAAATCGTTGACAGTATTCCCCTGTCGAAAGCTCCTGCATGTGGCTGAAATAGTATCTGGACATCGCAGGCAGCAATTTCGCTTGCGATTTGTTCCATCTCCGGCATATGGCGGTGTGAGCCGATGCCGTAGGCAAAGAGATTCTCATTCATATTAGGATAATGAAATTTGCTCGATGGATTTCTGCCTGCGCCGGTTATTCCGGTTACTGCATTTACAATAATCGAGTCCGTCTCTATAAGGCCTTCTTTTAGCAGTGGTACTATTGCCAGTAATGCACCTGTAGGATAACAGCCGGGATTAGCGACCAAATCTGCACCTTTTATCTGCTGGCGGAACAATTCCGGCAATCCGAATACCGCCCGCGATAGATTAGCAGTATCAGTATGCTTTACCTTGTAAAATTCCTCGTAAACGGCGACATCCTTTAGCCGATAGTCCGCGCTGAAATCAATGACTTTTAGCCCTGCGTCCAAAAGTTTCGGCACAAATCCCATAGAGACCTTGTGAGGCAGACAGCAAAGGGCCACATCAGCCAGGCCGGAAAGTTTCTCCAAATCCAACGGCTCGATTTGCAGATTGCACCGTCCCTTAAACTGCGGAAAAATATCTTCTACAGCACCGCATTCTTCCGGCAATGCGGTAAGATAAGTTAGCTCTGCTTCGCTGTGCTGCAGGATTATCCGTATCGATTCAGCGCCGGTATATCCGCTTGCCCCGATTATTGCAACTCGTATCATTGTGTTTTTTCCTTTCTCAAATATTGGTTGAACATATCAGTTTCTTTCATAGCGGTCAAGCTTTCCTGCTGGCCAAAACAATCGCGCAAGACCCAACAACCAGCACCGAACCTAACAGACAGGAAGATGTCAGAGGTTCACTAAATATTACCACGCCAGCTACGTAGCAAAGCACAGGTTCGAGTAAAAGCAGTAATGAACCGATTTTAACCGGCACGTATTTCATGCCCTGTGTCATTAATAATTGACCGATAGTGATACTTACGCCCATACCAAGAAGGATAAAGACCGCCTTTAATTCAACAGCGATACCGCCCTTGAAAGCCGGTATTATGACCAGCCACATACCGACTACACACTGGGAAAAGTAAATAGCCAGTGAGTCATCCGTATCGTGGAGCTTGCGTATCAGCGTGATAGCTACTCCTGCTATCACCGCTCCCATAACCGCCAAAAGCTCATATTTGCCAAAAACCAGCAATGTAAAACCCTGCCCTTTGTCATAAACGACAAAGTAAATACCAACCATAGCGGTAAAAAGAGCCGCAAAATTTATTATACGCAGCCGTTCCTTCAGGAAAATCGCACTGAAAATACTGCCAAAAATAGGGTATGCACAGAAAAGGACCATTCCTTTGCCCAGTCCCAGTTTGGTAATGGACAGAATCCCAATAAAGACGGCTATTCCGCCTGTAAGGCCGCGTAAGAACAGCAGTTTCTTATCATTAAAAACAAGCTTTGTTCGGCCTGTCATCGCAGCGGCAGCAATCAGGCAAAATCCTATGAAGAATCTGAAGAAAGCCAGCTTATATACGCCAATATATGAGCCGGACTTAATCAAAGAGCCGGCAATGCAGAAAAATCCGCACGCCGCAAATATCAAGGCCGCCCCTTTTGTTTTATGCTCTAATCTCGACATCGAAATATACTCCATAAAAAAAGCCACCGGAAATTCCAGTGGCCCTTTGATAATCTCAAAATTTACAAACTAACGCTTCGAGAACTGGAATCTCTTTCTTGCACCTGCCTGTCCCGGCTTTTTCCTCTCGACCATTCTTGGGTCGCGAGTGAGATGGCCGCCATCCCGCAGCACGTGAATCAGGTTTTCATCATAATTCTTTAATGCCCTGGCAAGCCCGAGCCGCGTGGCACCAGATTGGCCGGTAGTTCCACCGCCTCTGACATTTACAAATACGTCAAACGAACTTTCGCTCTCAATCGCCTGCAGAGGAGCAATAACGGCCCGTTTATCCTGCTCACGCTTGAAATAATCGCTGAGCTTTTTTTTGTTGATTAGCAATTTGCCGCTGCCGGGCTTGATTCGCACACGGGCGACAGAGCTTTTTCTTCTGCCGGTACCCCACCAGTAACCGCCCTTGGACCCGCCGGTCTCGGCTGGTTTCGGCTTGGGCTGTTTTGCCGGGGTCTTGTCCGCTCTTTTCTGGCTGCGGCGGGCTCTCGCCGCTGGCGAAGCTGGGTCGCCCCGACGAGTGGTATCCGGCTTATCAGTTTTGGTCTCAGCCATAATTTTGTACTCTTAAAATAATTCTACCTTTTCTGGTTTTTGGGCCTGATGGTCGTGCTCCGGGCCACGATAGACCTTCAATTTTTTCAGCATCACTCTGCCGAGCCGATTCTTTGGTAACATCCGCCTGACAGCTAATTCAATTACCTTTTCCGGTTTTTTGGTCATCATATCGGCGAAGCTGACAAATTTATGTCCGCCCGGATGATGCGTATAATAATCGTATTCTTTCACCTGGGCTTTTTTGCCGGTAACCTTTATTTTGTCGGCGTTGACCACAATCACATAATCGCCTGTATCCACGTGAGGCGTATATGTGGGCTTGGTTTTGCCCATAAGTATAGGCGCTATCTTGGCAGCCATTCGGCCCAGAATTGCCCCTTCGGCATCGACAAGCAGCCACTTCGGCTCAACCTCACCTTTTTTCGCTATAAAACTCTTCATAGAAAAACCCATTCACTAAGAGAAAGGTGATATTTTAGAGAATTAGTCAGGTCTGTCAAACTATTTTTGGAAAATTTAGGATCTTAAGTGAAGCTAATTCAAAGACTTGGTTTGATATTGGAATCCGAAAAATCAATTATCAATACGCCATAGGCGGATAAATAATCATTCTTTATGAGCAGCCCATAGAGTTTCCGCAATTGTAGCACTTATAACAAGTTCCGTTGCGAACCGTAATTGCACCGCAGACATCACAGGCAGGAGCATCATCACTAAAATGGGCAAACTGGGCGTTAAATTGCTCTAAGGCCTCCATCTCCGTCAGCAATTGCTCATCCGTCTTCGCCAAGGCTTCGGCGGACAAGGAGGAATCGGTAACAGACGCACCCACCAAGGTCTTTATTCGGTTCGCTAGGCCGGTAAATCTGTTTGCTGAGGTTGAAGTTGAGTCCTTACTTACCTTAGTTTTTGAGCTGGTTTTTGCCTCAGCGATTTTTTGCGCCAGGTCTTTGGTTTTTTCCACCAATTGTTTGGCGGTTGTTACATTTTTGCTCGTTCTGGTTGGTGTGGCCGTCCTGTTGGGGGTATTCTTCTCCGCATAACCCGGTATAAACTGACAGCCAAGCCAGCAGAAAATATAATCAATCAAGCTCTTTGCAAATGGAATATCCTTGTTCGAGGTCATTCCCGACGGCTCAAAACGGGCGTGGCGGAACTTGTCCACCAGTGTAATCAGAGGCACGCCGTACTGCAGCGCCATTGAAGTACAGGTGCCTATTGCATCCATAAGGCCACCGATGGTGCTTCCTTCCTTAGCCATAGTGATAAACAGCTCACCAGGCTGACCGTCCTCGTATAGCCCCACCGTCAGGTAGCCTTCGTGCCCTGCGACGGAAAATTTATGCGTTAGAC
>CAZUPG010000013.1:0-15064 GCA_964622085.1 uncultured Pirellulales bacterium
TTTCCCCTCGGCTGTGAGCCTGGGACCTAACGGCTCTTGTTCTTTTTCCTGAGCCAATAACACGCCGGCAAATATTAAGCCGATTAGCAATGCTGTTGCTACTGTAAGCTTACACGTTCTCTGCAGAATATCCACATTTTGCACTTTGTTTTTTTTACTTTGCTCGACAGTCATTTTTGACAAACTCCTCAAAATATTTTCTCAGCTTTTTGGTTATTGGGCCGGGCTTGCCGTCACCTACATCGTGTTTTTCCACTTTGCATACCGGCAGAATCTGCATAATTACATTCGTCAGAAAGATTTCGTCGGCGGCCAGCAAATTGTCTATGGATAAGTCCTTTTCGACAAACTTGATGGAATTTCTTAAGGCAATTTGGCAAACGGTTTTTCTTGCTACGCCAGCAAGCACCGGCGTCCATATAAAAGGGGTGTAGAGAATCGAATCCTTGACCAGAAATAGGTTGCTTATACAACCCTCAGCCAGGCGATTATCGATGGTGAACCACAAGGCCTCGGCTGCTTGCTTTTGGTGTGCCAGCTTCAGCGCGAGCATACGTGAGAAATAGCTTGTTGTTTTGTGTCCGTAAGTCGGCTCAGCGGTATTCTGCCTAAACGGCGACAGCACTACCATAACACCGTTTTTGTAATATTCGGGTGGATAGGGAGCTAATTTTGTAGCGGTGATAAGAAGTGTTGGTTTTTGCTGCTCGTTCTTTTTAGACATTGGCCCGGATGTTGCAGTCAGCCGGAGGCGTGCCTCGGTCAATTTATTTGCCTTGAGCAGTTTGTAGATGGCATCAGCAATATATTTTCTGTCGTAGGTTTCTCCTATTGGTATTGATAAAGCGCTGGCGCTAAAAAGGAGTCTATCCAGATGGTCCTTGAGCGAGAAGACAACGCCATTGTAAGCCCGCATCGTCTCGAAAAGCCCTGCCCCGTACAAAAACCCGCTGTCGGTTGCAGAGACACAGGCCTTATCGATATCTACTAATCGGTCATTTAAGAAAACTTTTTCTGACATCTTAGTTTGTATAAAATCCTAATATTGAAATCCAGAATTCGAAACAAATGTTCAAAACACTCTGTTTTAGATTTCGAATTTTGGTCATTTGAATTTGTTTAGGATTTAGAGTTTCGTGCTTCGAGCTTTTCTATTATTTCGTGCTTTGGATTTCGTATTTATCCGCTGAATATCCTTTATTGGTATTCTGTTCTGCTGCGTAGCTTTTATTCCTGCCAATAATGCTCTTGCTTTCGTGATAGTTTCGTTCCATTCTGCTTGTGGGTCGGAGTCTGCGACTATTCCTCCACCGGTCTGGGCAAAGGCCTTTCGATTTTTGATAATAATCGTTCGGATAGCGATGTTCAAGCAGGCACTTCCATCGAGGCCGATATAGCCGATACTGCCGGTATAAACGCCTCTGGCTGTCGGCTCGGTCTCGTCGATGATTTCCATCGAGCGGATTTTTGGAGCGCCGGTGATAGAGCCGCCTGGGAACATCGCCTTTAAGGTACCGCAGAATGTAATTTTCTCGCGTAGTTGGCCGGCTACGGTTGCTACTGCGTGATAAACGGTTGGATATGTTTCGATTGTTCTCGGCTGAATTACTTTTCTGGTCCCTGGTATGCAGATTTTGGCTACGTCGTTTCGCTCCAGGTCGATTATCATATTTAGCTCTGCCTTTTCCTTTTCGCTGGTTAGCAGCTCATTATAATTTTTTTTATTTGTTTGAGTGTCATTTGCAGTATATGGCTGAGTGCCCTTAATCGGCTTGGTTCGGATAAGACAATCGGTGATTGTGATGAACATCTCAGGCGAAGCGCTAACTATATGAAAATTACCAGCGTCAATATAGGCTGCGTATGGGCTGGGATTGTAGTAGTTTTGCCAATGGAAAAGGTCTATCGCATTGGCATTGTAATCACATTCGAATCGCTGTGAGAAGTTAATCTGGTAAACATCGCCGTCATAGATATATCGCTTTATTTTTTTGACCATCCGCAGGTAATAGTCTTTATCCATATTGCATTGAATTCGCGAAAAATCTATTGTTTCAAGGTCGGCGGATGCAGGCAGTTTTATATGTATTCTCTGGGATTGAGTTAGTAATGATTCAAGAGTTGCAAATTTATCCTGCGCCCTTTCAGAGTCGTCCGGCAATTCTATGGCAATCAGCCAAAAATTGTTTTTTAGATGGTCGTAGGCGATAAGCCGGTCGTAAAAACATAGCCGAATCAGCGGCATTTGAAGGTCATCTATTGTGGTTTCCGGCAGCAGCTCGATACATCGGCCAAGCTCATAGCTAAAATATCCAATCCATCCGCCGCAAAAAATTCCTTTCGGCAGTTTCGTCCCTGCGTATCGCGTATTGCGTATTGCGTCTGATTCAAGGTTGTATTTCGTCAGGGCCTTGTGTAGTTTTCCGAAGGGGTCATTTTGGTCTGCTCTAAATTCGAATATTTCTTTAGGTTCTGCTGCCCAGTAGCTGAATCTGTCTGCATCAGCTTTGGAAATATTTCCGCCAAGAACGGCTGGATTTTTTTGGCTGGCAAAAATCTGACTTAGAGCCGGTAAATCTACCGGCGCACTGATTTTTTTGTAGTGCAATTTGCAAAGAATACTCTTATCTGTCTCGACAACTGTCCCTGTTGTCATTTTGATTGTCCTGCTCTGAATTCATTTATAATCTGCACGCCTGAGGAAGTGCCTATTCTATCAGCTCCTGCTTCAATCATATCCAGCGCCTGTTTTGCAGTTCTAATTCCGCCGGCTGCCTTTATTCTACAGTTTGGAGCCGTTTCTTTCATCAGCTTTATGTCCTCAACGGTTGCTCCATCGGCTGGGTGCATTCCTGTACTTGTCTTTACGAAATCAACACCGCACTTATTTGCGATTTTGCAGGCAAATATTTTTTGCTCACGATTAAGTGCAGCCGATTCAATTATTACTTTCAATAAAACCTTCGGTCTCATCGACCGACAAACCTTCAGTACCGCCTGAAGTTGATTTAGCAGGTATTTCGCATCACCTTCGATTATCGCCGCCAAATCAGCGACCATATCAATCTCATCAGCGCCGTCAAATATAGCTTTTTTTGTCTGAGCGACTTTAATTTTGGTGGTATCGGCACCGAGTGGCAGACTGACTACTCCGCCGACCGCAACTTTCGAGTCATGTAACTGCTCAGCAGCCAAAGCTACCCATCTTGGATTGACTGATACCGCACAAAAGCCATAACTTTTCGCCTCCTCGCATAGCTGCCTGATTTGCTCACTTGTCGCTGTTGCACTTAGCAGCGTGTGGTCAATACACCCAGCTAATTCTTCCTGAGAAATGGTCACTTTTTAAGTACAACGAATAATCGCATACCAAGATAGTATATTTGCTTACCGCACTTCGCACAGGGGAAATTGAACAAATAGTAAAAGTATGCTCCCGTCGATCCCAATTTCTTGGCCATAAGAGGTAGGTCAATAGTTTCACCGCAATGGGGACATTCAATCTGCCCGCTGGCGACATCTTCTTCTAACCGTTCCCGATGAATTCCAATTAATATGACTTCTTTTGTCCCGATGCCTAATTTAGACAAGGCACGCACAATGTCAGATAGAGGATATTTGGATGGTTCCTTTTCCGAATCCCAACTTTGTAGAATACCGATTAAGGCCTTAACTGCTCTTGAATCGCCAATGTCGGCTAGCGCGTGTATGGCGTGTTCCATAAGAAAACTACCTGGTTGACTTAATAGCTCTATGAGGGGCTGAGTTGCTCGTCGATCACCAATTTTGCCCAAAGCCTCAATCGCTTTTTCTACCGCCCATTCCGGTTTAGCTTTCAGGAGCGGAATTAGATACTTCACAGCTCTTGGGCCAGTGTCAACAATTTCATCATAATTTGCTTTTATGTTCCACCTTGCAATCAAGAAAAGTATTTTTTCAACATCAGTAGATGGCTCCCAACCCATTTTTTGCAATGCGGTCGCAATACAGTTCCGTACATACCAACTTGAGTTCTGAAGGTCAGATACAAGGGTGGGAATTGCTGGTTTGCCTATTTGAATTAACGAGTTTACTATCTCGGCGCGCCTCTTCCAATCAGCTGTATCCGCCGAATTCAATAATTTGGAGGCATCACTTTCGGTCATATTCATCCTCTCACCTTCCACTATTCTTTAGCAGCAATTGCAGCTTAACTTAAGATAACCGGAGCGCTTCGTTTATACGCGTTTTCGGTAGAGCCGCAAACAACGTATTATCTGTCGTTGCCAAGTTTATGTCTTTCTGTAAGCCGCCAAAAACTTGTCTCTTGTAATTCCAGACTGGGTGCAAATTGTTCTTAATGTGGATGCTTTTATCTTCGGATGATTTGGCATAGTTAATGGGGTCTTACTTCCATTGGGGTTTTCACGCACCATTGAGATGTGCTCTTTCTCTCTTATAGGTTGAAAACCCAGGGCTTTTAACGCCTTTACTACCTTTCGCTTAGGCGCATCGGCAGGAAACTTTGCCATCAAACTTCTACTCCGGTTTCAGCAACAAAGGCCTCAATAATTCTTGGTTCCACCTCAAGCACTTCTTTACCAAAGGTCTCGATATGAAAACGAATTGCAGACTTCACATCAGAAAGGGCCTCCTCATAGGTGTCTCCCTGTCCAACCACAACTCCCTTAAGGCCCAATGGATACGCCACGTAACCATCGGGATGCTTTTCTACAACGATTTTAAACTGTTTCATGACAAACTCCTCATTTTTTAGCAATGCCTATGGCATGGCCTAGCCATAATAGACAACCTAGGATAACCGGAAAACTTCGTTTATGCAAGGATTTAAAGTCACAAATCCTCACTTTTCTATGTATCCTTTCTTCTCGAAGAATTCTATGGCGCTATTAGTGTCTGTAAAGACTTTTGTAGCCGTTTGTGTGACGAATATTGAGGGGCTTTGCTTTGCAGTCCAGATGACGAAGACCTGCTTGGCGGCTTCGTGTGCGTGCTGGAGCTCTCTTTCAACGCCGCTGGATACCGCAGCACGGCCATCGGGTAATGTAGGAATGAAGCTAATTATCATATCCGACTGGTCGATGAGCATAAAGTCACGGGCGTATATTTGACTGTTAATATCGTGTTCGATTTGCTGGACCTGAGCCAGGTCAAGCCGAATGTTTCGCCCTAAAGCTGTCGCCTCGACAAAAGGTGACCCCTGCTCAGCGGCCTTGTGTGCATAATGCGGCAAATACGATTCCTCCAAATCAGCAGGGTCGAAGCAGGCGAAAAATTGTTTCATCAATCGCCGGAATTCGCATATCTTTTCCTGAACACTTTTCATATCGGCAACGTGGGTCATTGGAAAGCTCAGATATGCTTTTTTGCATAGGCGGTCGAAGGCGAGGTTATAAAATGTTTCGATAGTTGCCGCTTCGGCTCCGCGGGCAAGGCAGTAAAAAGGAACTGACTCATTAACTCCTTTACATAGCATTTCGGTACCGATAATTTCCTCTTCCCGCCAGACGATTAAATCTTTCAGGGAATGTTCTACAGCGTGCTCATCGATGAGCCGAGTGTGCAGGGCGATAATACCATCAATCAAACAGATGTACATATCGGCGCCGAGTTGACGCATTTGGTCGAAGTCCACCGCTGGAAACAGTCCGTGCCGCCAGCGAAAAGTTGCGTGAGTGTTGACTATGAGGTTGGGTTTTTTTTTGGCTTTTGCGATAATATCTTTGAAGACACTGCGGCGAAGAGAGCTTAACCTTTTCATTGGAATATCAAGGATTTTGCCGGCTGGAATATCAGGCGCTTCGGCATACATCATTTCGCCGACATTGTATAGCAGCACTTCCTTGTTTTTATTGGCAGCAAATTGACATACTTTTTGAAGGTAGCTTTTTTTGTCGACACCAACCATTCCGGTAACAACGACTATCATCGGGCAAGACCCCAGACAGAAGACTCAAGACTCAAGACACAGGACACAGGACACAAGACACAGGACACAAGACACAGGACACAAGACACAAGACACAGGACACAAGACACAGGACATAAGACACAAGTATTGGTTTTATTCTTTAGTCAGTTCAGTTTCTTCTTTTACAGAATATATAAGGCCATACAATGTTTTAGCCGCTTTCCTTCTCATATCTTCCAGTTTTTTATATCCATCCTCTTGCAAATATCCAAGTTACCTTGACAGGTGCAACAGATATTCTGTTTCTGCCATCGAACCTCTGGCTATGTATAGAAAATGAAGATATTCTTTTTTGTGCTCTCTGTTTGCACCTTCAGCTATATTGGCAGGCACTGAGACTACAGCCCTTCTTAGTTGAGATGTAATTCCATATAATTCCTCTTTGGGAAAAGACCTGGTTTTAGAGTACGCCAACACAGCTAAATCATCGGCATATTGCCATGCTTTTATGTTCTTAAAATCTCTTCCCATTTATATAGTCTTTGGTCTTTAGTCTTTAGTCTTTGGTCTGTAGTCTTTGGTCTATAGTCTTTGGTCTTGAGTCTTTAGTCTTTGGTCTTTAGTCTTCAAAGGTTTTTAAGTCTTTGTTCTCTGTCGTAATCTTTCAGTGCAGCAATAAGCTCTCCCATATCGCCGGCTATTATCCTATCAAGGTTGTAAAGCGACAAGTTGATTCTATGGTCAGTCAGGCGATTTTGCGGATAGTTATAAGTCCTGATTTTTTGCGACCTGTCGCCTGAGCCAATCATACTCTTGCGTTGCGTATCTCGCTTTGCCCTTTCTTTATTTTGATAATATTCATAAATCCTGCTTTTTAGGATTCGCCAGGCCTTGGCGCGATTTTTATGCTGGCTCTGCTCGTCCTGCATACTGACGACAATGCCAGTTGGAATATGCTCAAGTTTAACGGCGCTACTAACCTTGTTTACATTTTGTCCACCGGGCCCACTGGCTCTACTGACATGCTCGACGACGTCATCGGGGGCTATCTGGATGTCTAACTCCTGCGGCTCAGGCAACACTGCCACCGTTGCAGCTGAAGTGTGAATTCTGCCCTGTGATTCGGTTTGCGGGACTCGCTGGACGCGGTGACCGCCGGCTTCATACCCTAATTCAGCCCATACCCCTGGGCCTTTGATGCTAAATATAGCTTCGCGGAATCCCCCCATTTCTGCCGGACTGAAGTCAAGCTGCTCGACCTTCCACTTGCGACTATCGGCGTATTTCATATACATATTGTATAAATCTCGTGCAAACAAAGCCGCCTCTTCTCCGCCGGTACCTGCTCGTATTTCCATTATGACCGAATCGATAGCCATTTCATCAGCCATTACCAGCGTGTTTTGCATTTCCTCGAGCAGAGCATTCTTTTTATCTCCAAGCTGTTGTATTTCTTCTCTTGCAAGTGCCTTGAAATCCTCATCGACTGTGCTATCAGATAGTATCTGCTCTGCACCTTCAAGGTTGGCTATCGTTTTTTTGTACTCTCGGTATTTAGCAACTATCGTTTTTAGTTTGCCTTGCTCTTTAGATAGAGCAATAAGCTTGGCAGAATCGCCGGCAATTGCCGGGTTGGCAAGCTGCTTTTCGATTTCGGAAAAACGTGCTTCAAGCTCATCGAGCTTTGTTAGTAAGCTGTCTTTTTTTTCAGCCATAGATATAGTTCTCTAAACCCCGTTAGAGATAAGACGTCAATTTCTAACGGGGTAAAAGTAAAAAATAGCGGATAGCAGACGGCAAATAGCGGGTATAACAAGAGCTGAATGCTGAACGCTATACGCTATTATACGTGGCAAAACAGCTATTGTTGCTGGTCTTTCCGTGCTCCGGCGGGCTTCGCCTTGACGAGTTTGTTCTTTTTGGTGTTCCCTTTGATGTAACTTGTGCCGTATTTCTTTTGGAATCGTTCTATTCGTCCAGCGGTATCAACATATTTTTGTTTGCCGGTATAGAATGGATGGCACATAGAGCAGATTTCCGCGTGGATTTCTTTTGCCGTGCTGCGTGTCTCGAAAGTATTGCCGCAGCCACAGCGAATCACCACCTTATTGTATTCTGGATGTATCCCTTTTTTCATAACTGCAGTACCCTTATATGTCTAAAACAGTGTATTTTAAATAGTATCAACAAATATTTCAATAGAAATTTTTGCAAACCCCGTTAGAAATCGCCGGTAGGGCTTTAACCTCCACCGGCGCTGTGTTTTTTTTACCCCACCAAACGGCGGGCGGGCAAGTCCGCCCAAAGGACGGAGCTTTCTTTCTAACGGGGCAAATTAGCAACTTTCAGCCGTTTTAAGGGCAAGAAGCCATATTCTTGTCACCATTTTACTAATTGTTCTTATAATCAACCCGGAGCATGGCCTGAACATCGGATAGAAGGGTTTAGTCCTCATACATGGACTCTGGCACACGGAGCCGATGAGATGGGAACTTCTCTACCCATGCTTGGAACACGTACTAAGGCAGCGGGCGAGCTCCAAGGGTCGGGATTAAATAACCCCCCGAAAATCGGGAGTATAAAAAATCTGTTGCAAATTCTTCCCTTAAGCTTATAATAGTCAACCCTGTATACGACCAAATAACAGAAAAAGAGTAATACGTATATAAAAAGATGACGGGAGAAAATTCTATGGAACCGATTATAGAGCCGGAAATTAACCTTTTCGCTGATACTTTACCATCATTAGAAGATATCGAGAAACTCACCCGCCATGTTCACAGCAGCGAGGCCAGCCAGATAAAGTTTGCTGAACAGTTAGAGGTAAATATGTCCAAAACCTCATCGAACGCACAGCTTGCGGTGGGCATCGGCCTCTTTACTCTCGGGCGAAATGATGAAGCAATCGAGAAACTGCAAAAAGCCAACGACTGCAAAGAAAAATTCATATACCTGGCCTTTGCGTTTCGCCTACAGGGGGAATTTGATGGAGCAATCGAAAACCTGCAAAACAGTCTTAATTACGAGGCCGACACATTAAACATAACCTTAGAAAAAGCCGCTACCTATCGTCACGCAGGAAATCTTGATGCTGCAGCCAAGGAGTTTAAAAGCTGTGCAAATTTTGAAAATGTAAGCGCCGAATACCATTACCAATTGGGCCGACTTCAAGAAGCCCAGGGTCTTTATGAACAAGCGATGGACAATTACAAAACAGCTTTAGAATTAGCTCCGGACCATCAAAAAGCCCTTTTTCACCTGGCTTACCGGTGCGATTTATCCGGCGATGAAGAGGCGGCTATCGACTACTATAGGCAAATTACCTCAAGCGCCCATGTTTATGTAAGTGCGCTGCTGAATTTAGCTGTGCTCTATGAAGATAAAGACCAGTTCGATAAAGCGGCTCAATGTATCGATATGGTCTTGGTGTCTCATCCGAATCACCAAAGAGCACTTTTGTTCAAAAAAGACATCGAAAGCTCAAAGACCATGTACTATGACGAAGAAAAAGAGAAGAAAAAAACCCGCAAAAGCCAAATTTTGGAGACGCCACTGTCTGATTTCGAGCTGTCGGTGCGCAGCAGAAACTGCCTGAGAAAAATGAGTATAGGAACGATAGACGATTTATTGAACATTACGGAGGTAGAGCTGTTATCTTATAAAAACTTTGGTGAAACGTCGCTTAGAGAAATTAAGGCCGTCCTCGATTCGAAAGGATTACGGATAGGTATGGCTCTGGAAGAAAAGGAGCTCCCTTTAGAAGAAAGCGCTGTGAGAGACACCGCAGAACATGAGGAGGGACCCCTGAAGAATTCTATTGACGACCTGCAATTGTCGGTGCGGGCTCGAAAATGCCTGCAAAGGCTCAATATTCGCACAATCGGCGAACTGACGCAAACCACGGAGGCTGAGCTTCTCGGCGCTAGAAACTTCGGCGTAACAAGCTTAAATGAAATCAAAAAAGCTATCAACAATCTGGGACTATCGCTGCGAAGTCTGGACTGACCAATTGATTATTGTAATTATTTTTTAATGATTTATCTTTAATGTCTTTTTTAATTATCGCCCAACCAACTGCAAATCGCAGCAAAGCCTTGTCCCGGATAAATCCTCCTTATGTCTGGCGGGTAAACCCGCCTTACGTCTGGCGGATAAGCTTCCTGTTAGTCCTGCTGCTGCTGATAATTCTTGGCGGCTGCAAGGCAAGGCAGCTTACCAGGGTAACTGCCCAGATGGATGCCGAGCCACAGTTCTGGGTGAGGGTCTTACTGTTGGAAGATGTTACAGAATGCGCGCTGAAAACCGGCTCATCCTTCAGTATCATCCACCCTCAGACACAAATATTAGAAGGCTACTTTGGGCAAATTGATGAACCAATAAAAGCCACAATTTCCGCCGGCAGAATTGCTATTGCCGGACGGCAACTCAAGAGTAAGGAAGTAATTATTGTTCCCGATGCCCCCTATATCTTTAACCTAAACGGCGACGATTACCGCGGCAAATTAAAACTCATAGTCAACTCCAGTGGCGATTCCTTCGACGTTGTAAATCTTGTGCCGCTTGAGCCGTACTTGGAAGGCGTGGTGGGAGCCGAGATGCCCGATTACTGGGAGCCGGCAGCACTTGGCGCTCAGGCAATTGCAGCAAGGACCTATTGCCTCTATTACAAAAAACAATTCGGTCGCAACCGCAATTGGGACGTCCGCAAAACACAGGCAAATCAGGTTTACCTCGGCGTGAGTGCTGAATCGGCTCAAATTTGGAAAGCCGTTAATAAAACATACGGCAAGGTACTGGTCGGTAAAGACTCCAACGGCAGCGAAGATATTTTCCCCGCCTATTACAGCTCGACTTGTGGAGGCCACACAGAAAACAGCAAAAATGTATTCGGCGATTCTTTCGAAGCACTCGTTGGGGTGCCGTGTCCATATTGTCAGGATGTGGCGAGGCCCAACTCTTTTTTCTGGCCTATGGTTCAATTCGATAAAAGCTATGTTACAACGAAGCTATTACAAAAGTACCCAAAGCTAAAGCAACTTGGACAAATTACAAATATCACCGTAGCCAAACAAAGCGAATATGAAGAATTCTCGCGCTCGACAAAGATTAAACTATCCGGTTCAAGCGGCAAAAGTGATTTTTTGAGAGCTGAGGACTTTCGCCTTACAATCGACCCAACCGGCCAAAAGCTAAAAAGCACAATTTTCCAAATCATCAATATGGGTGATAAATGGGCGTTCTCATTGGGCAGAGGTTGGGGCCACGGTGTAGGGATGTGCCAATGCGGCGCTCAAGGTATGGCAAGAGAAGGTAAAAACGCAAAGCAGATACTCTTTTATTACTACCCCGGCTCTAAAATTGTGAGTGTTTACTGAAGGCGAAAAGCTCAAAACAAAAAGAAAATAAAAATGGTTAATTTCGAAATTATTCATCAGGATTCGACTTGCGGAGCGCGGCGGGGCTTGTTGAGCACGGCACACGGCGAAGTTGAGACGCCGGCTTTTATGCCGGTCGGTACAGCAGGTGCGGTGAAGGGAATCACGCCACAACAGCTCGAAGAAAGCGGTGCTTCTATAATCCTGGCCAATACATACCATCTTTTGCTAAGACCGGGAGTCGAAACGGTCGAAGCACTCGGCGGACTGCATAAATTTATGGCCTGGGACAAACCCATCCTGACCGACAGTGGTGGATATCAAGTCTTTTCACTGAGCTCTCTGGCAAAGGTTGACGATGATGGAGTCGAATTCAGCAGCCATGTAGATGGGGCAAAAGTGTACCTTAACGCCGAGAGCACAATAAAAATCCAAAATCGGCTTGGAGCGGATATAATAACCTGCCTGGATGAGTGTACGCCTTTTGGTATTGATGTACCACAGCTAAAAAAGGCCGTGGAAAGGACTATTCGCTGGGCCAGGCGTGCCAAAGAAGCACATAAAGCCGGCAAACAACTGTTATTTGGCATTGTCCAGGGCGGCCTAAATCAACAATTGCGAACTTATTGTGCCAGCGAGCTTGTCAAAATGAATTTTGATGGTTATGCTATCGGTGGATTAAGTGTGGGTGAAGGTTATGATAATATGATACGAACGGTAAATCACACAATACAGGTCTTACCGAAGGATAAACCTCGGTATCTTATGGGCGTAGGCAGACCAATCGACATAATTGCCGCTGTCAAGGCCGGAGTCGATATGTTCGACTGCGTGCTGCCTACCCGAAATGGGCGAAACGCCTTTGCATTTACTGAAAATGGCCCTGTGCGGCTACGCAACAGCGCCCTTATAAACGACCCAGAGCCAATCGAGGCCAATTGCGACTGCTACTGCTGCAAGAATTTCAGCAGAGCAGCTATCAGACATTTCTTCAATTGCGGAGAAATGCTCGGCCCAATCCTGGCGTCTGTGCACAATCTAAGATTTTTCCAGAGACTAATGTCCAAGATAAGACAGGCCATAGAAAGAAACGAATTTGGTAATTGGTAACTGGTGAGCTAAAGTGCCTGAAGTGAGCTAAAGTGAAAAAAAAGAATGTGGCACGGGCTTCCGGTTCGACAAGCTCACCGTCCCGAGCAGAGTCGAGGGGCAGCCCGTGAAAACACAGCCAAGCCTGTCCTGAGCAAAGTCGAAGGGATGGCCGTGTTGCTTTCCAATTTTAAGGAGTTCGAAATGAACAATGTATGGATATTAGCCCAAGCTGAAACCAATGAGGCGCCTTCGAAGATTAGCTCAGCGCCGGTAACTTCGGAAGGCGAGGCAATGACGAAGGTACCATCTGATTCTAACGCCCTTGCAACCGGAAGAGAATCGCCAAAGCCTTTTTTCCCGCCGTGGCTCCTGCTTGCTTTGGCCGCCGTGTTTATCTTTATGCTCTTTAGAGGGCCTCGAAAAAAACAACAAGAGCACAAAAAAATGGTCCAGTCGCTGCGAAAAAATGACAGAGTCAGAACAATCGGCGGAATTATCGGGACTATCATGGATATTAAAGACGATGAGATTACGCTTAAAATCGATGAGTCAAACAATACGAAAATAAAAGTTGCCTCTTCGGCAATTGGAAGAAATCTGTCGAAAGAGAAATAGATTAGCCACAAAAGCATCCTGTGGTTGCGCGGCTCGTATCGGTTGTGTTGTCCTCGGGACTCCGCCGTAAGGCGTCCTGTGGACTGACGGAGAACGTAAAGCGTTATAAATCCAGAACGTAACCGAAAGTCGCCGACGCGCCAAAGCCGCTATGGCGACGGTGCGACGATACACGAAACGAACAGCGCAAGCGCAACAGTTTAACGCAACTTTTCGGGGCGCTCTTGTTGGCAAAGATGCGAGAAAGTTATGAATAAGAATCTGGTGCCGAAAATAGTTTTAATCGTTGTTTTAGTGGCTTTAGCCGCGTGGACTTTATATCCTCCAAGCAAAACCCTACAGCCGGGAATAGACGTGGGAGGTGGAGTAAGTCTGATTTATGAAATTGACACTCAAGACCTTGAAGAGGAGGAAACAAAAGACCTGGCGCAGAGAATGATAACCGTTCTGCGAAGGCGTATAGACCCTGCGAACATCCAAAATCTCTTATGGCGGCCACAGGGTAATACCCGCTTTGAAATCCAAATGCCCCTGTCAAGCGCAGAAGCCCGCGCAAAGCGCCATAGGTACGAACAAGCCCTGAGCGAGCTGCTTGGTAGAAACATAAGTCCTGTGAAGATTATGTACTCGCTTAAAAAGTCGCCGGAGGAACGCGTCGAAGATTTCAATGATTTCGCCCAGAGCGGCTCTGAAAAACTGACCGTTCTCGAGACACTCGCTACCAGCTATGATGAGCTTACGGAAAAACAAAATGAAAGAGACAAGCTCGAAGCACAACTTAAATTAACGGAGAATTTAATCAACCTCGCCAATCTTGACCTCGACGAAATTAAGCTTCACCTTGGAGATTGGATTAAGCAGGATGGCGAACAGCTAACAGAAGCGCTAAAAGAGTATCTCGGCTCCGGAGCTAATCTGGACCTTTTGACCAGATATGTAAAAATGTATGGCGAATGGGCTAAAGTTGTCGATGAGCTAACGGACCCTGAAACCGGCAAAAATATCCGATACGAAAAGGCCAAAAAAGGCCTCGACAAATTAAACCTGACGGAAGACCAGATAAATTTTGTTTTGCAGCTACCCGTCAAGTCAGTCAGACGTACCGCGGCCCTTGAAGAGTTGAAAACCAATTTCTCTGACCGGCCAGCTGAAATTGACAATATACTAACCACATTTGACGAGTATCGTCCCTTCAGAGGCAGACTCGACGACCCTAAAGACCTGCAGCGAATGCTCAAAGGGGCCGGCATTCTGGAGTTCAGGATACTGCCAACGCAAGGACATCCGGAAGTGGATATGGATGCAATGGCACAGTATGTCGAAACCCTCAAAGAAAAAGGTCCCAAATATGCTTCAGATAATAAGTTTATATGGTGCGAAATAGAAAATATTAACGACTGGGGTTCGGTTGACGACCAGAAGCGTCCTTCAGTTCCCGGGCGGTTTGGTGACAAGTACTATGTCCTTGCAAGCAATAACAAAAACGAAGTAATGCTGCACCGGGGCGAAGGTAAAAGCTGGAAACTTAAAAGGGCCTCACCGGGCAGAGAACCTCAAACAGGTCGAAGAGCTATTGATTTCGCTCTGGATGACAGAGGTGGAAGAGTATTTGGTAAAATTACCGGCAACAACATCGGCCGACCACTTTGTATCCTGCTGGATGGGGTCGCAATATCGGCTCCAACTATCAATTCGAGGATAACTACACGCGGCCAAATAACAGGCCGATATTCAGAGGATGAACAGCGTGATATGGTAGACAAACTAAACGCCGGCTCTTTACCTGCTCGGCTGATAGAGCAGCCTATCAGTGTAAAGACGATCGGCCCAGCCATCGGAGCCGACAATCGCGACAAGGGGATTCGAGCGGGCATCATCGGTCTTATAGTGGTTATGGCCTGTATGCTGATTTATTACACCCTTGCCGGCTCAATAGCTGATGCGGCACTATTTATGAATATATTATTTGTGCTTGCAATAATGGCAGGAATCAGAGCAACCTTCACATTACCGGGTATCGCCGGCATAATACTAACAATCGGTATGAGCGTCGATGCCAACGTTCTGATTT
>CAZUPG010000014.1:0-3498 GCA_964622085.1 uncultured Pirellulales bacterium
CTGCCAAAGCCGATAAAATGGTTCTCTGTGCCGAGACTGTTCCGGGCTGAAAAACCACAGAAAGGCCGGCTTCGCGAATTCTTCCAGTGGAACATCGACATCATCGGTGTGGACGATGTGCTTGCTGATGCCGAGACGATATTCTGCGCCCTGGATTATCTAAAAGAGGTAGGACTGACACCGGATGATATTATTGTGAAAATATCGAGTAGGAAAATGCTCGCTGAGCTCTTGCTGTCCGTAGGTATTGCAGAAATCGAGCTTGACCCTCTTTACGTGGTGCTCGATAAGCGCGGCAAATTTCCTGATGATGCTTTTGAAGAGATGCTTTCTAAACAGGTTACCGATGAAAATAAACGTAAAAAAATACTCGAGCTTTTGGCGGTTAAATCTATCGAACAGATTGACGATTGTTTAGAGCTGAGCAAAGAAGCAGAAGAATCAGTTAAGCAATTGTGCCGACTATTTGAGCTTCTTGATTGTTTCGGTGTTGCAGATTTTTGCGTTTTCGATATTGGTATAGTAAGGGGCCTGGCTTATTATACAGGCATCGTTTATGAGATTTACGATAAGAAAAGTGAGCTTCGTGCCATCGGTGGGGGCGGTCGATATGACAACCTGCTAAAACTGTTCGGCGGGCCTGACATACCGGCTACAGGTTTTGGGATTGGCGATTGCGTATTGGGAATATTGCTTGAAGAAAAAGGGCTCCTGCAAAAGCAGTTGTCATCTGCTCAGGTAGATTATTTCGTTGCTTTTATAGACGAGCAGTACCAACAAAAGGCCATTGAGATAACCGCAAAGCTGCGATTGGCTAAATTTGCTGCTAATTTCAGTTACAAGCCCATCGGGTTAAGTAAACAGCTCAAACAGGCGTCGGAGCAAAAAGCAAAAAAATGTATAATCATCGGCTCGGAGATTGAAAATAACCAGCTTGTCGTTAAAGATATGACAACGGGCGAACAGCAGCTTATCGAAGCGGAAAATTTCTTATCCCAGTTAAAGCGCTAATAGAACACAAGGAAATGTAAAAGTTAAAAGTCAAAAGTAGAAACTGTGGAGTCAGCCTTTGGCTGACGACTTCCTTAATTTTACACTTTTTGCTTCAAGTTTTTATTTCTCACGCAATACGCAATACGGACAGAATGAAGGATTTTTCTCCCAATCATTACGAGCGGGCCTTTGAGAATTGGCTGATTGATAATCACATCCGGCATATCAAAATAGATGAGCATAAAAAGGCGGTCTTCGGACGGTCGAAAATAAAGAGCTTTGATTTTTTACTATACCCGCCTAACGGACAAATAATAATAGCTGAAGTAAAGGGCAGAAGATTCAAAGGAACGTCCCTTGCCAGGTTAACCGGCCTGGAATGTTGGGTTACGACCGAGGATATTGAAGGACTAACTAAGTGGCAGGATGTTTTTGGCTCAAATCATCAGGCCGTCTTTGTATTTGCCTACAAGACAGAAAACATAGACGTTGATTTTGATGGTAAAGAAGTCTTCCATTTTGAGGCAAATCAATACGTCTTTTTTTGTATCAGATTAGACGATTACCGCCAATTTATGAAGCAGCGGAGCCCAAAATGGAAAACAGTGAACCTTCCCGTGGATAAATTCAGAAGGTGCGTTGTTGCAATCAATGCCTTTTTACCCCGTTAGAAAGAAAGCTCCGCCCTTTGGGCAGGGTAAAAAATGTGCAGCGAGGGTGGGGTCTAAAGCCCCACCTGAGCTTTCTAACGGGGTTTACTTTGCCCACCTTCGCCGAGGCCTCGGCGAAGTTTACCCGCCGAAGGCGGGGCAGACTTGTCTCGACGTAGCTTCAGCGAAGGCGGAAACATCAAGGTATAAAGTACCGGATAACTGGAAAAGCTCTAAAGAATTCGACGGCCTGTGGGTCGAGTCGCCTGGTGCTCCAGACAAACTCCCCGATACCAAGCTGGGCCAGAACATATTTGCCTAAGGCGAACTGGCCGATGGCAATATAGCCGGCAACAAATTGTCCAAGCCCAAGATACGCCCCGATAGCTACCTGTCCCAAGGCCGCTATACCTGATGATAACTGCCCTAAGCCGAGAATAACTCCAATTGCCAATTGACCAATGGCCAATAGTCCTAAAGCTGCCTGGCCAATGGCAAGGAAACCGCAGGCAATTCTTCCTACAGCGATAATACCCTTTGCACAGACTCGTCTTCCGGTCTCAGGGCTTCTTCCATAAGTATAATGAATCAATGGTAATCCAAACATTGTCTTGTGGGTCTTGAACTCATGAAAGCTGGTGCCATTGATATACATATACCGCCGCCATACGCCGAAGCTGGTCTCCTGGATTTTGTACTCGACTTCTTCTAATAGCAGGTTTGCCATAATATATCCCTTTTATAGAATACTATTCGATTGTAAATTGTAACTTTTCCAGGATAAGCTGCAATAATTAATTTGGAATTTAAGGGATGAAACCGAACAAAATTTCTCGCTCAAAACAAGGCGTTTCGGTATATTATGTTTTAGAATGCGAATTATAGCCGGTTCAAAACGAGCGATGAAATTGCTCAGCCCGCCCCCGCTGCTTCGCTTTGCGAAGCAAAGCGGCGGGGGGTCTCGGCCGATTACCGACAGGGTCAAAGAGTCTCTTTTCAGTGTGCTTTATAAGTATGATTTGTGGTTCGACCATCCTGTCTTCGACCCTGAGGCTCAGACCCGAAGGGAGCTCACCGCCGAAGAGCCGAAGGCAAAGATAGTGGCGGATTTATTCTGCGGAGTCGGCTCTTTAGGTCTTGAGGCATTAAGCAGGGGGGCTGAGTTTGTCTGCTTTGTCGAGCAGGACCCAGAGATAATAACAGTATTGGAAAAAAATATCGAAAAGGCAGGATTTGTTAGACAGTCGAAAGTCATAAGGGCCGACGCCTTCAAGATTAGCACGCTGGCTGGTGGACGAAGATATAACCTTATTTTTATCGACCCGCCATATATTTGCACAAAAGATGCAGGGCTCGATTCGCCACTGGGAAGATTGCTGAGTTCTGTTTCAGAGCAGCTGATTGAAAACGGAATTGTCGTTGTAAGAGCCGAGCGGCGAACGGAACTATTGAAGCGATACGGCTTGCTGGAGATAATAGAGCGTCGGCAGTGGGGGACAATGGCTGTAACTATATTAAAGAAAAAACAAAAACGTAAAGTGTAAAATGTAAAACCAAAGTTCAAAACTTAAAACAGGTACTTTCTTTGCCATAACACAGTAATAATAGTTTTGAATTTCAAGTTGTGGTTTTGCACTTTTAGTTTTAAGTTTTTAGCTTTGAGACGATGAGCAATAAACAAGCAGCTATAAAAATAATAAAGCGATTGAGCAGCGGTGGTTACGAGGCGCTGTTGGCAGGGGGATGCGTGCGGGATATGCTGTTGGGCCGGCCGGCGAGTGACTACGATGTTGCTACAAATGCACAGCCGGAAGAAGTAATGAAAATATTCAGGCGCACGTTAAAGGTTGGAGCG
>CAZUPG010000014.1:3598-14385 GCA_964622085.1 uncultured Pirellulales bacterium
TGCACAGCCGGAAGAAGTAATGAAAATATTCAGGCGCACGTTAAAGGTTGGAGCGCAATTCGGAGTCGTGATTGTTTTAGTTGAAGGTCAGCAGGTAGAGGTTGCAACATTCAGAAGCGAAACCGGCTATGCCGACGGCAGACATCCGGGTGCCGTTAAATTTGTCAGTGCCGCTGAGGATGCCGGCAGAAGAGACTTCACCATTAACGGAATGTTTTACGACCCTATAAAAGAGAAGGTAATCGATTATGTCAATAGCCGAAAGGACCTAAAGAAAAAAATTATTCGAACCATCGGCAAACCCGAAGAACGATTCGGAGAGGATTACCTGCGAATGCTGCGAGCGGTGCGGTTTTCCACGCAGCTTGACTTTAGCATAGAACCGGGGACCTTCTCGGCCATCCGCAGCAATGCGAAAAAGATAACCAAAATAAGCGGTGAGCGTATTGCAGCCGAGCTTGAAGGCATCCTTATTCATCCTAACCGAACTATTGGCGCATCGATGCTCATAAAAAGCGGGTTGGCAAGAGCAATCTTTTCCCGGTTTGCCGGTAAACAGGCGGAGTTGGCGATTAGAATTTTAAGCCGGCTTCGAAAGAAGGTCGATTTTGCGCTTGCCTTAGCTGGTTTCTTTGCCGGCTGCAAGACGGAATTAGCACTTGAAAAGATACGGATTCTAAAACTGAGCAGGAACCAAAACAGGCATATAAAATTCTTATTGTCTAACAGAGGCAAGCTACTCGATGACCGAATGTCCTTAGCCCAATTGAAGTTAATTGCGTCTGAGCCGTATTTCAGGGACCTGTACGAGCTGCAAAGAGCGATTCAACTCGTCGGGGCGGAGCCCGCCGTAGCCCGAAAGGCCGGCAATGGCAAAAAAAGTATTGCTCCACTTATAAATCTGCGCAGGAGGATAAAAGAGCTTGGTGATGTTGAGCTTCGGCCGAAGCCGTTACTCAATGGTCACGATTTGATTCGATTGGGAGCTGTACCCGGGCCTGCACTTGGGCAGTTAGCGCAGGAGTTGTATATCGCCCAGTTAGAAGGGAAGCTTCAAACCGCCAAACAAGCTAAACTATGGGTGCAAAAGTGGCTACAGAAGCACAAAAAGACTGAAAAATAGTCAGTATTGCTTGATTCTCGTCGAGAATCGAGTTTTTTTTCTTGACATTTCTCGACATTTGTCTACAATAGATATTAGATTTACACGTTGTTCAACGGAGGAACATTTCTTAATTCCCACATGGCGGTGATGCGTAAAAAGTTGTCGATTAAATATTTTTTAGAAGGAAAAGGTGATGAAAATGAACTACAGGACTGCTTTTGGGAAATTAGTACTTTTTCTGATATTGATGATAACAGCCGGGACGGGACAGGCAGTTATGCTTGACCAATCGCAGGAGTCCTGGCACGGGGGGAGTATCGGGCTGTCTTTAACTCACCCTTCTCTTGCGCAAACGTTTACTGCGGGTATCACAGGCCAGCTTGACCACGTCGACTTAAGGTTTGGTGAGTACGGAGACGACCCAAGTTATCCGGCTACCATTTCAATTATTAACGTCGTAGATGGTGGCAGACCCGAAGGCTCGGTTCTCGGGAGCGTTAATGTGCCAAATATTATTAACGGATGGAATACCATTAATTTTCTGTCGGAATCTATTTTTCTATCGGCAGACACTCAATATGGAATTTTGATATTCGTCGATGACCCCGTATACGACACAGGTCTCGAAGTTAATGCCAAGACGGAGTGGAATGACGTTTATGCAGGAGGTATCTGGTGGAGAAAGTTTGGAGATACCTGGTACCAGAATAATAATGGCGATGCGGAGGCAGTTTTTAGGACCTATATGGTTCCGGAACCGACGACGGTTTTGCTGCTTGGCCTGGGCGGGCTTTTCCTTAGGAAAAGAAAAAATAGATGGAAAAAAGCGTAAAGCTTAAAAGTTAAAGTGTAAAGCCATAGCGTAAAGCCAAAAACTTTTTTATGTTTTTGGCTTTGGTTTTGAGCTTTTAGATTTAAGTTTTGAGTTTTAAGTCTTTATACCACAAGGGATTGTAAAAAAATCTGCTATAAGTATCTGCTATACATAGACATACAGAAAATTTTCAGCCAAATACGCAGGTAGCTGCGCATAAAAATCAAAAAAGATAAAAAAATTTTAAGTCCTTTTATAATAACAGGTTAATCCTGTTAATCCTGTCAAAAATATCCCAAATTTCGACTCATTTGTGCAGGTTCGTCCAATTATAAAGAGGCGTTTTTTTTCGATGCTGGATACTTGATGCTCAATGGAAAAGGTGAAAAAGAGAAATCTGACATCTGACCTCCGACCTCTGGTTTCTGACATCTGACCTCCGACTTCTGATTATATTATGAATCAGGGATGGATTAAACTGCACCGCGAGCTGTTTGATAAGCCGATATGGCTTCTAAGCACAGCCGAACAAAAGGTTGTCCTGATTGCTCTATTGGCAATGGCAAACCACGCTGAGAAACAATGGCAGTGGCAGGGCAAACCTTATATCTGTAGGCCGGGACAGCTTATAACGTCTCTTGAAGGAATCCAAAGGCGGTGTGGAAGGGGGGTATCACTTCAAAATATCAGAACCGCGTTAAGAAGATTTCAAGTTTTCGGATTTATAACTCAAAAATCAACAAAGCAAAATCGCCTTATAACTATCTGCAATTGGGAGGTTTATCAAAAACAAGCGGACGAAGCTAACAGTCAGCTAACAGACGACCAACAGACGGCTAACAGTCGGCTAACAACTAACAAGAATGTAAAGAATGTAAAGAATGTAAAGAATGAAAAGAATGTAAAGAATGAAAAGAATAATATTGAACATCTTATTTTAACTTGTGGTGAACCTGTTGAATCCGGAGGTGCTTATAGAAACGGAAAGACTGGACCGGATAATAAAACCGATGACCCCCGCTCCTGTCTTCCCCGCCGCCCCGCCTCGTGTCGGGAGACGCGGGGGCAGGCGACAGGAAGACGCGGGGGTGAACCTTTCATCCGTTAGTTCGACTCCGCTCACTACTTGTAAATGCGATAAATGCGGTAACGGCCTAAAGCACAAGGACCGAACCGGAATTCGCAAATGGTGCAAGCGATGTATTGATATTTACTATCGCAAAAACCGGCTTACGCCACAATTAGCTGAGGCCGTTATTTTCGATACTGTCGAGCCCTTATATGCAGACGCCCGCCTGGAGAACGTCGATGAGAGTATCCGAAAGAAGCTGTCGAGCGTAGAGGATGGAGATGACGTTTTTTTCTATGGCAATCCGGGTGTCGGAAAAACGTATATTATGGCTGCTCTTATCCGCCGATTTATTTACGAAGGATACCGGTGCAGACGTATAAACTTCGATGATTTTTGCGTCGAGCTTCGTTCAACGATGTCTCCGGCCTCGAGAAAGACCGAATGGGAGCTTATTGAGCCGCTTAAGCGCGTAGATAAGCTTTTCATTGACGACCTTGGCTTGCGCAGCAAGCAGGAGACGGATTACGCTTACACTACTCTTTACTCAATTCTTAATAAGCGTCAGGAGCGGGTTCTATCTACCTTCTTAAGCTCTAACAAGGACCTTAAGCGGCTTGAGCAGGCGTTTGACACACGGATAGCAAGCAGATTACGAGCCGCTGTGCTCATTGAAATAAAAGGACAGGATAGACGAACAGAAGACAGAGGACAGAAAATCTGACTTCTGACATCTGGTTTTTTATTGACAGAGAAGGGATTTGCTTATAGTATGTTCTCGATGCTCGAAGAGTATCCAGAATCGAGTAACAAGGGCAAGAGTACCACGGCCATCCTGACCGTGGTACGGTAAAAATTGGAGGCGTTTTGATGTTTCAGAGAAAGATAGTCTCGGCGACAATTTTGATAGTAATTCTTTTTGTAGTTAGTAGGGTGGGGCTTGCCCCACCACTACCTTATCGGTGGGCTAAAGCCCACCCTACCGAGATATCAGGTTCCGCACAGACTTCGGCGATGGCTTCGACTGAGATCAGCCGAACGCCCTCAGTCGAGCCGACGCTTGAAGATAACTTCAACGACTTTTTGCACTATACAAAGATAGGCCGACTCGATTTGGCCAAGGGCTACGCACAGGCAATTCTGGCGAGCAATCCCGACCCTGTGAAATTGACGGATTTAAGTAAAGAAAATCCAACCGGCTATGAGATTTTGTTAAGAGTTGTTGATTCTGCACCCGACGCCGAGCTTGTAATGCTGAGCAAACAAATCATAGGTATTATCGAGCATGGCAGGTTCACCCGCCGGGCTGAACCGAAGAGTATCGTAGAGGAAATAAGGCGGCTCGGCAGTACAGAGCGCGGCTGGACAATGGCGGTTAAACGGCTGCAAAACGCCGGCGAGTACGCAATACCGTATATGCTCGATGCAATGGCTGACCCTTCTCGCAAAGAAGAGTTACCGAAGATTGTCCTGGCCCTTCCACATATTGGCAAAGATGCGATAAGACCGCTTGCGGCTGCCCTGCAAACAGAAGATGTAGCAATTAAAGCCGAGCTCATAAAGGCATTGGGCCAAATCGGCTATCCACAATCTCTGGGCTATCTAAAGTATATTGTCGAAAACGACGAGTCAACACAGCTACGAACTTTAGCCATTAACAGTATAAGGCAAATTGACCCTAAGGCGTTGGAAATTCCTGCTGCATATTTGTTCTACCGGCTCGCAGAACAATATTATTACCATACCGAATCTTTAGCACCGGCGGAAGAAGCTGATTTCGGCAATATATGGTTCTGGGATTTGTCTGACAACAGTCAAGATTACGCTGGTCAGTCCACGGGACACCTTACGGCGAAACTTTTAAGCGAGCAAGTGGACAGAAGTTATTTTTATGAGCTTATGGCTATGCGGGCGTGCGAATGGTCGCTCAGAGCCGACCCGGGCTTCGGCCGAGCGATTGGTCTCTGGCTTGCGGCATTTTTCAAAGCCGAGTCCACCGGTATTGAGATGCCTGATTATTTTGGCATCGGCCATGCCGACGCACTTGTTTATGCGACCACCGCAGGGCCTGAATATCTACATCAGGCCCTTGCGAGAGCTGTCAGGGATAACAATGCTTATGTCGCCTTTGGTGCCGTTGAGTCATTAGCTGTAACAGCAGGTGAGAAATCACTACTTTACCGAGTTGGAACAGCTCAACCGCTAATCAAAGCCCTTTCTTTCGATAACACGGCAGTAAGATATAGTGCAGCGATTGCAATAGCTGAGGCGGGACCAACAGAAAAGTTTCCTGAAAGCAGATACGTCGTTCGGAATTTAGCTGAAGCTATAGTATCTGGTCCGGCTACGGATGACACGGATATCTGGGATGAAAAATTAGCTAATACCTACGCTCTACGTTCAGCTAAGGCTATGCTCAAAGTGGCTCAAACCCGGAATCCTGTCATTAATCTGTCTCTGGCGCAGGCGGTTCTTATAAATGCTATAAATGATAATCGTCCTGAAATTCAGATTCTTGTCAGCCAGATTTTAGCCCACCTCGGCAGTCCTGATGCCCAACGGGCAATTGCCGTAATGGCCTTGAACAGCCAAAACAGCCCTGATGTGCGGCTCGCGGCCTTTGATTCGCTGGTCACCTCGGCAAAATTGCACGCCAATATGCTGGCCGAAGAAATAGTCGATGGTATTTACGCACTAATTAGCTCAGCTGAAACCGACCCTGACCTTCGCAGTGCCGCCGCCGCCGCTTACGGTGCGCTTAACCTGCCCAGCCGGAAGGTAAAGGACCTCATCCTCGACCAGGCAAAAAACTGATTATAAAGCCACAGGAGAGGACACAGAGAATTTAACCACGAGGAGATTGCAGCCTATCCGGAGACGCTATAAAAAAATCGGGAGACGAATCCATTCGTCCCCCTGCCTCCCTGTTGCGAAGTGCCTTTATTTGCTTATGGCTTAAGCGCCAGCCTGCACTCGCAACATAAGAACTAAGAAAAAACCACGATGCTACATAGCATCTTAAGCATATGGCAGTTTTTAAATTTCTTACGAAAGCGTTGAGTTATAGAAAGGGTATAGAGAAAAGTGCGTAACGAAATCCATTCCCAACATCCTGTCATCTGTTCTTCCTTTATATTATGAAAACTCATCCAACAGTTTTCCGGGGAGAAAGCTTGAAATGAAAGTGAGACAAGCCTTCACACCCCCGTCCTTGATTTTCGGAAGTATCACGTTTTGCGAGAGATGTCAAGAAAAAAGTCCTATAAAATTAACAAACTTTTTTGAAAATTCTGTAAGACTATATACCTTGTGAAGTTAGGGCGTGGCCAAATTTTCCGGCAACGGCAATCAACATAGGCTAACTCGTGATACCACGATAGCCTGCCGTTATCGGATTGAAGTATTTATTTGTTGACAAATTCCGGCTGAAGAATAGAATAAGGATAAATGGACGTATCTATTCTCCGCAGTACTACTATGAAGGACGTATTATAAATAGGGGTTCGGGCAGAACAGATGTTAGAAGAAAGTGATGTGTATTTGGCCAGGGCAAAGAAATTTTTTGAAACAGCCCGAGAGGCAGCTGAAAAAGGAAATTTCGATTATGCAATAGAGATGTTTCTTGACGGCTTGCGCGACGCTCCGGAAGCTCTTCGAGAGGGACACCTGCCGCTTTGCGAGTTGGCCCTTCAGCGTAAGGGAAAAGGCGGCAAAAAGCCCACTATGGTCGAAAGGGTTAAGCGCCTGCGAGGAAAAACGCCCCTTGAGCAGATGCTTAATGCTGAATACCTTTTTGCCAAAGACCCTGACCATCTGCCGTATGCCGAGGCAATGCTTAAAGCAGCGGTAGCAGGTGGTTATACGAAAACGGCTAAGTGGCTCGCCAATTTGATTTTCCAGACAAATAATGCTGCAAATAAGCCGTCTGTACAAACATATATTCTGTTGAAAGATTCCTATACCGCTTTAGGCCAGTTTGATAAAGCGGTTGCTGCGTGTCAGCGAGCCTGCAGACTCAGGCCAGATGATGGAGATTTGGCGGAGGAGTTCAAAAACCTCTCAGCGGAACTAACTATGGCCAGAGGCAAATATGATATGGAAGGGGACTTTAGGCAATCCATCAAGGATAGCGACGCTCAAGCGAAACTATATTCGCAGGACAAAGTCGTTAAGACCGAAGACTACCGTGTCTCGGCTGTTGAAGACGCCAGAAAGAAACTAATCCAGAATCCAGGTCTATCGAAAAACATATTTGAATTGGCAGAAGCTTTGTCGGATATGCAGACCGGCGAAGCCGAAAATCAGGCGATAGGGCTGCTGGAAAATGCCTACAAAACTAAAAATGATTTTACCTTCAAGCAGCGGGCGGGGCTGATAAAGGTAAAACAGTTCAAACGCAAGATAAGACAGGCAAAAGCTGTGCTTAATGCCCGACCGGATGATGCACAGGCCAAAGCCGAGCTGGAAGCGTTGACTACACAACTAAACAACTTTGAATTGCAGTATTATCAGCTTTGTGTCCAGAATTACCCGACAGACCTGCATCTCAAATATGAATATGGCGTTCGTTTGCTTCATAATAAACAGTATAACGAGGCAATACCTCTGCTGCAGGAAGCCAAGAAAGACCCGAGACGGAAGATTGCAGCGCTGGATAAGATTGGCTACTGTTTTTTTATGAAGGGCTGGTTTACAGATGCAATCGATGTGTTCACGCAGGCGATAGATTCTTACGTAATAAAAGATGATAGTATTGCCAAGGAATTGCGGTACAATTTGGCTCGTGCTTACGAAGAGAATGGCAATACTGAAGAGGCGCTGGATATTTTTCGCAAAATTGCCCAGCTCGATTTTGCATTCAGAGATGTCGGCCAGCGAGTAGATAAATTGAGGAGTAAAAAAGATAAACCAGCCAACCAGTAAGCTCTTGGGGTTGGTATGAGTATTCTTCAATAAAGTTATCATGTTTTTTAGGAGATGATAGTGGCACATTCGTTACAGAGTAAGAAAAGAATAAAACAAAACGCTAAAAGAAGGACAATAAATCGTGCACGTAAAAGCCAAGTCAAGACGCAAATTAAGCGTTTTGAGGCGGCGGTAACCAACGGTGATGCCGAAGCAGCAAGCGAACAGTACGAACTCGTGGTCAAAAAATTAGACAAGACGGCAGCTACAAGCACAATGCACAAGAAAACCGCTGCCAGAAAGAAATCACGACTTGCTAAAAAGCTCAACAACCTTAAGGCAAAAAAGGCCTAATCACCGGATGAGTTTTGCAAATACCCAGAGCCTTACCTGCCGGAATATGAATCTCTAAGATAAACCAGATATGCCAGAAGAAACTCAAATAAAAGGATTGAGCAATATAGCTCGTGAAATTGTAAGCAAAGGCTCTGATGAGTTTGCTATAGTTCTTGTGGATAAACATAGAACAACAGGAAATGTTCTTGGCAACTTGCTAAATCATGCTTTCAATGTTTCGAAAAACCGAATAACCAAACTTGGACCTCTTTCTACAAACTTCCAGGATGCTTTGAATTTGGCAAGGAAACGAGACATTGTGATTGCGCCGTGGGCTATTGTAGCCAATTCTGCTCCTGTTTTTTATCCGCCTGATGATGCTAAAGGCGTTCTCGTATTTACTGTACAAGGAGAAGAAGCACAAATTACTTATCATCAAAATGATGGTAAACCATTCAAAATAGTAAAGACTTAAAGGAGTCCGAATTTCAAGAATAAAGCTTTTTGAGCACAACAAAATCAAGTCTTTGGTTTAATTCCAGATAAACATATCACCCAGTCGATACCGGTTGGGCGTCCTTTTCAGAAGATCGAACGAACCGCTAAATGTGATGAGCGTTCAACAAAAGCACCACCTTACGTCATTTCGAGCAAAGCGAAGCGCAGCCGAGAAATCTATCTAATTTTTTTCTTCCTTTAAAAACAAGTCGCAGTAGCTACAATGTCAATATGAAAACGTTTTATGTCTATATTATGGGTAGTGAATCTGGAACGCTTTATGTGGGAATGACCAGTGACATTAAGAAAAGAGTTTACGAACACAAAAAACACTTGATACCCGGCTTCACGGATAAATACAATATAGATCGGCTGCTTTACGTTGAAACTATGGGTGAACCTGCTTCAGCCATTAATAGAGAGAAACAAATTAAGGCATGGAGGCGTGAAAAAAAGGTAGCACTTATTGACTCACAGAATGCTTCATGGAATGATCTTAGTGAGAATTGGTACAACTAATGCTGTATTTTATAGGTAACGGCTTCGCAGAAGTATGCAGAAGTATTTAAATAGACCCCTCGGCTACGCTCGGGGTGACCAATAAGGGGTTTTGTTAGACGTTTTTTTGCGTGCTGGTCAAATGCCTGAGATTTTTAAAAAAAGAATAGTTAAATTATTAAAGCACGCTGATTATACACCGGTAAAACTTTCACAATTAGCCAGGGCATTAGGTGTAAGCTCGGAAGATTACCCACAGTTCAAAGCAGCTTTCGACCAGCTTCGCCAGGCTGGACACTTAGTGATAGGTAGTGGGAATCTGGTTACGCTGCCTTCTTTGTCAGGCCGAATCGTAGGAACATTTCGGGCAAATCCAAAAGGGTTCGGATTTATAATCCCTCTTGAGGCCAACTTACACGGGGACTTATTTATTCCGCCTGACGCAAAGGCAGATGCGATGACCGGCGACATTGTTGTGGCCCGGGTTAAAAAAAAGGGTAAACAAACAGGGCAAATGCGGTACTCCGGTGAGATAATCGAGGTCCTCGAACGGGCGCACAATAAATTCGTTGGAACTTTATTGAAACACTCTGACGGCTGGATTGTTCAGCCGGATGGAACAGCATTTATCGAGCCGGTTTCTGTTGACGATGTCGGCGCAAAAAGCGCTAAGCAAAAAGATAAAGTTGTTGTCGAGATACTTTCCTATCCGACAGAAAAATACTTGGCGCGGGGTGTAATCATCGAGGTGCTCGGTAAAGCAGGACATTATGACAGCGAAATAAAATCGATAATCCGCCAATATCATCTGCCGGAAGAATTCGATGATAAATGTATCGAGCAGGCGCGTAAGGCCGCCGATGAATTTGATAGTGAACAAACTTGTAGTGAGCTTGTCGAACCTAGTGATGACAGAAAAGACATTACCGACAAGACAATCATTACAATCGACCCACCGGATGCAAAAGATTTCGATGATGCTATAAGCCTGGAAAAAGATTTAGATGGCAATTGGTTATTAGGTGTTCATATCGCTGATGTAAGCCACTCTGTACCGGCAGATTCTCCATTGGATAAAGACGCAAAAGCACGTGGAAACAGCGCTTATCTACCCGGCAAAACAATTCCGATGCTGCCGGAGATATTAAGTAACGGCATTTGCAGTCTTCAGCCGGGGCAAAAACGCTTTTGTAAAAGTGTGTATTTAACCTACGACCAACTGGGTAATGTTTTATCCCGTCGTTTTGCGAATAGCATTATTAGTTCGGCGCAGCGACTGACATATCAACAAGCTGATAGGGTTTTGAAAGGCCATACCAAAAATGTTAAATCCGAAGTGATTGAACTGTTAAAGGATATGGAGACGCTCAGCCAAGCAATTGAGAAACGGCGAACAAAAAATGGAATGCTCCATCTGGATTTGCCGGAGACGGAATTGGTGATGGATGAATCCGGCCAGGTTGTGGATGCTCATCCAGCCGATACAAGCTATCCGCATACAATAATTGAAATGTTTATGGTCGAGGCCAATGAAGCGGTTGCATCGCTTCTCGATAAGCAAA
>CAZUPG010000015.1:0-13893 GCA_964622085.1 uncultured Pirellulales bacterium
CGTGCTGCGCTTGTCGCAGCAGGTCATCCTATCATCTCAAGGGTTGCTAAAGCAGCAAACCTGTCGTCAGCAATTTCAAAAACCCTGTCAAGACTGGTGCTCTGTAACAGCTCAAGTGCTTGGTGTTACTGCGAGCCCCTTCTTGCTTTCGCAAGAAAGTACCACATAGACACAAGATTAAATGCCAGTCATAGTGCTTCTCAAAAAAAATTAGTCCCTGAAAAAACCGCTGAAAAATAGCGGAAAATTGAGCGTTAAGCGTTAAACTTTTCGTTAAAACCGGCAAAATAGCTAAAATCGGAAAGTAAAAAGCAATTAAGTTTAAGAATTTAGGCAATTTTTCAGCTTTTTTCTTGACATTCAAATTAGGAAGTTAGTATAATTGATAAAGCAAGTCCAATAAAATATATCAGTCCATCTTGCGATTTAAGGCGTGTTAGATTCGCTAAGAGTGGCAGGTAACTTAGCCATCCCTTCAGGCGGATAGCACCAGAGGACGAGAGAATGATGATGAAAATGATGGGAGTGGTGGAAAGTAAAAATGCCCTTCGAGCGGTTCTGCTGGTAGTGTGCGCTGGATTAGTGGGGATTGCACAGGGAGCACCCCCGCCGGGTCTTGAGCCAAGCATCAGCATATCCGTTACGCCGGGCGAGCTTAACCTCGGCAGCATTCCGTACCCCGGCACCCACGATTCACCAGCGATACTAACGGTACACATCGTTGCTAACTACCCCTACGGTGCCGTGACGGCATCTGCAACGCCGCTCCAACATCCTGCAGGTAACTCGGTACCGCCTGAGCGAATTTTCATAAAAGGACCGGCAACGCCTGGATTCGTCTCAATGGCAGGCCCGGTAGCTGTATCGCTGCAGCCGGAACCCGAGCTTGACATTAACCTTGCGTTTCGTGTGGAAACACTGCTGGCTGACCTTGCAGGGACATACACGGGAACCGTTACATTTACCATAGGACCGCCTTATTAACAAAGAATAGCCCTTCGACAAGCTCAGGGTAAAGGGCAGAGGACAGAGCCCCAAGCGTGAGCGAAGGGTACGAAAGAATATCGAATATCGAACAAGGAATCTTGAATGATGAAGTAGTGGCGGGGGAGAAAGGAGGTAAAGAAGAAACAAATCGCAAGCGGAGAGGAGAAGAGAACAGAACCTGTTTGAAGAAGCCGGCCCGGTCTTTGAGAGTACCACGGGCTTCCAGCCCGTGATACCACGGCCAAGATGGCCGTGGTACAATGGGCTTTGGCTGTAGCGGGAGCAAAAGCGGGCTCACCCGCCACAGTCGGTGAAATCGGTTGGCTTTCCCATTTGACCTTCTGTCATTCCCGCGAAACTTGTGCCCGCGAAAGCGGGTAGCGGGAAGTGGGAATATTGCCCGCTATTGTTTGCGGCTCAGGTATATATACGCCTGGCCACAAGAATCGTTTCAGCTCCAAAGGCCAATATCGGCCATTTACGGAGCGAAACTTAAAGAAAGGAAATTGAAAAATGAAACGCTTACTATTAACAATTGCAATAGTAGCCCTGCTGGCAGTACCAGCAATGGCTGGCATAGACATAGATTCTGCCTCGTGTCCTGTAAATCTGAAGATCATGCCGGTGGCCACTGTTGTTGCTCCTACCGAGATTGATGTTGAGATAACGGATATAGACGCGCAAGGGTTAGGCGATTCCAGTGGTAATGACTATGGCACTTTCCTGATTGGTACGAACCTGACGCAATTCAATCTCAAAGCGGAGATTGGTACTCCAGGTTTAAGTGGAGGGACGTGGGGATGTATGCTGCAGGGTGACCCTGCGGCTGCCGGGTTCGTCCCAGGTTACGGCCCCTGTCTTTACGCCGGTCCAGTTCCTGATGGGACCCCATTTGATGTTTACGTTCAGGTCACGAATGTAAACATGGCTGCGATTCCCTTTGTGGACGCCTTTGTCTTCGACACGACACTTACTCTGACCCTTAGCACTCTATAATGTAGTTAACGTGAGCGTGAAAGGCGGCAGTAAAGTCTGTAAAGTAGCGGTTATAGTTTTGGCTAACTACATTTACTGTTGTACAAAGGACGAAGAGACAAGGCAAGCACAGAAGTGCGAACCGCTTAGGAAAAGGTTTTAATAGGGAGGGGCAGGTATAGTCTGTCCCTTCCTGTTTTTTTAAGACACGGAATAGGAACACGGAAAGAAGTTAAAAGTGCCTAAAGTGAGCTAAAGTGTCTAAAGTGAACTAAAGTAACTAAAATGAGCTAAAGTGACACGGAGTGTCATCGCGAGGAGCTTGCCCCCAAGGGGCGCAGCAAGCCTGCCCTGAGCGCAGCCGAAGGATTACGCTGATTAAGGAGTGTTACTAACCACGAAGATCACGAAGAACACGAAAAGATATTTGATTATTTAGTTCCTGTTGCGGAAAGCCGAAACTGGCAATGTCACCCCTACGAAAGCAGGGGTCTATGGCCTGGAAACTGGATTCCTGCTCCGCCAGACGAAGCGGCGGATAAATTTCGCAGGAATGACAAATGTTGTTTCAGCAACAGATACTATTTAACTTTTATGAGCTATAGGCCCATTAACTTTGTGAACTTCGTGTCCTTCGTGGTGAGCTTTGTTAATTCAGCGAAACCTGTGTAATCCGTGGTTGAAAAAGTATAATCCCCCAACATTTGCCCTTCGACCCCTCGGCTCCGCTCCCCTCGATAAACTCGGGACAGGCTCCGCTCAGGGCGGTGAGGGCTTCGACTGAGTTCAGCCGAATGTCCTAAATCGAACCGCTAAATTCATCTCAAAAAAAACACAGTCTAACAAAAAGCACCGTCCGAGAAAAATACACCCAAAATTCTAAAATCCCTGAACGTACTGATAAAATAGGTAGCATAGTAAGTTTGGGTGATTTAGCTATTGACATTTATAATAAAAATTGTTAAATTAGATAAACACGGACTGGGGATACGGACGGACACGGAGTAAAAAAAGAATTAGACGCTGATTAACGCAGATGTTTTTTTCTTTCAGCGTAATCTGCGAAATCAGCGTCAAGAAATTGCGAATGACATGTTGAAGAGGAAGAAATGAGAAGGAGAAATTTAGCCTGGGTTATTGCGATATTAGGGGCTGTTTTTATATCGTCCGGGCTGGCGTCTGGGAAGTTTATGATCAGGCCGATGAAGATGGAGCTTACGGCCCGGGCAGGCCGGACGGTTGAGACAGTACTGGAGCTTCGAAACCTACGCGATGACAGGTTCAGGACACTGGATTTGACATTAGTCGAAATGACTCAGTCGTTGGATGCATACTGGCAGATTATCGAGGGCAGTTCCGATATTGATACATCAAAGCTGCAGTCCTGTCGTGATTGGATAGAATTGAGTACTAACAGCGTTAGGATCGATCCGCTGGGTAAGGAAACGGTAACGTTAAAGGTAAGGGCGCATCCTAATGCTCGTGGATTTTATCATGCGGGATTAACCGTGCAGACAAGACCGGAACCCGATGTAAAAGGGATTCCAGTGGTCGCCCGAATTTTGGTTCCCATTTTAGTTGATATACAGGGTCGGCCTATGCGGCAAAAAATAAACTTGAGCGATGTGGGGATGGAGTTCCGTGAACAGACGGAAGAAAAGCTGGCAACGACGCTCATCTCAATGGGTATTAAAAATAATGGCGGGACATATTCCCGCCTGAAGGGTTTCTCCACGGTCAAGTATTTTTCAGGCGGGCACTGGCGGCAAATTACAGAGGCAGAATTCAAAGAGGTTGGCATCATCCCGGGGGTCGAATTGAATCTAAAAAGCGACATCGGGCGGTCTCTGCCCTCCGGCAAGTACAAGGTAACGGGGACGCTCTATGTGGATGGCCGGCGGGTAAAGGGGCTTGAGAAGGAGATAGATTTTGTCGGCGACCCGAGCGTTACAAAGGTCGCGGCCGATGCGGTGCTTAATCTGGCGCCGCATGAGGTTATCATAAAGAACGTGGTGCCCGGGGCAACACGCACATCAGTAATAAAAGTGGAGAATGCCTCGGAGGATACCGTTAATGTTACGACTGGCCTGGCAATACCGCCTACCCTCAAAGGTGTTGCCTTCGGCGAGTTGAATGGTGAGGACCTGACGTGCACCGAGTGGGTCAAGGTAACACCTGAGGAATTTACGCTTCGCGGTGGCGCTCGGCAAAGGATACGCATTACTGCAAAGATACCGGATTCCGAATTGACGCAGGCCAATTATTATGCGCTTTTAGGACTGCGTGCTAAGTACCTTGATGGCCAAAACGCCGGAGTAACAACGGCACTTATCTGCGTTGAAAACAAAAATGTCGAGGCCAGGCCCGCAGCATCGCCAATGAAGCTGACAGTAGCGGCTATGGAGGCATCCAAGTATATCGCTGTCGGCAGATTCGGTAACGTTGGAAACGCCCGCTTTACACCAAGGTGCAGAGCCACGATTACAACGGCTATGGGTGCAACTATTGCAAAGACATTGCTGGCCGGCAAGCCCGATGTGATGCTGCCGCTTGAGATGCGAGATTTCTCGGGAGTTGTTGATTTTTCCAGGGTCAAGGCCGGCACATATCGTCTTACGGCAATTTTAGAATATGCCGGCGAGCAGGTGAGTACAGAAATACCCATCCGGGTCTCTATCGGGCCGGATGAGCAAAGGGCTGTTGAAATCGTTAAACTAAAAGAGGCGCCCGAAGAGAAGCTGGGCGTTGAATGGTGATTGGTGGGCTGAAGCCCACCCTACAATCTGGGTGTTGAATGGTAAAAATGAAGATAATCGATAATTCAGTAACGAGGTTGCCGGTTAACCCGCCAAACAGCGGGTGGGTTAATCCGGCCGATTGTGATAGATGAAAAGGGGGTCCTATTATGGCGAAGAAAATAAAGGTAAGAACAATCATTTTATCGGGCGCAGCGTTAGCTCTGTGCATTATTCTGTGCTGCACGCTGGATGCCGGCGCACAGCCATTTAAAGCCAGAAAGGTAACGTTTACCATCTCCGGCTCAGTGGGCTTGAGCGAGGTGGTTATGAAGGGCCTGCCGGGCGAGCCTGTTACAGATGAGGACGGCAGCTACAGTACCACCGTTGAGTACGGCTTCAGCGGCACGGTTACGCCGACGAAGGAAGGTTATACATTCGAGCCGGCTAATCGGACCTATGGTAAGGTTACCGGCAATCTGGATAATCAGGACTACACGGCGACATTGATTACCTTAACTGTTTCCGGCACAACGGGTATGGCCGGCGTAGTAATGAACGGTCTGCCGGGCGAGCCAGTTACCGATGCAAACGGCGCTTACAGTGCCACCGTCAACTACAGCTTCAGCAGCACCGTTAGACCAACAAAGGAAGGTTATTCCTTTAAGCCCGCTAATAGAACATACGACCCTGTTAAGAGGGATATGAAGAATCAGAACTACGCCGGGGCACTGATTACCTTTGACATTTCTGGTACAACAGGTATGACCGGCGTAGCAATGAACGGCCTGCCGGGTAATCCCGTTACCGGTGTAGGGGGGATATACAATGCTACCATTGACTACGGCTGGTCAGGCACCGTTACGCCGAGAAAAGAAGGTTACATCTTTGATCCACCTGAGCAACAATACAGCGATGTTACCGGTGGCCAGTTCAATCAGAACTATGCTGCTAAACTGTTGACCTTTACCATTTCCGGCACAACGGGTATGGAGGGTGTAGTAATGAGCGGCCTGCCAAGTAATCCTGTTACCGGAGCGGACGGCACTTACACTGCTATCGTCGACTACGGCTGGAGCGGCAAGGTTACACCTGCGAAGGACGGTTGCACCTTCGAGCCGGCTAACAGAATCTACGATAAGGTTACCACCAACCAAGGCAATCAGGGATACTCTGCGACACTGTTGACCTTTACTATTTCCGGCACAACTGGTATGCCCGGTGTAGTAATGAGCGGCCTGCCAGGTAACCCCGTTACCGGCACGGACGGCACTTATAGTGCTACCGTCAACTATGGCTTCAGCGGCACGGTTACGCCAACGAAGGAAGGTTACACCTTCGAGCCAGCTAATAGAATATATGACCCGGTTAGCGGGAAACAGATGAATCAGAACTATACCGGGGCAATGATTACCTTTACCATTTCCGGCAGAGCTGGCGTGGTCGGCGCAGTGATGAATGGCCTGCCAGGCAATCCCGTAGTCGGCGTGGACGGCACTTACAGTGCCACCGTCAATTATGGCTTCAGCAGCACAGTTACGCCGACGAGGGAAGGTTACATCTTTGAGCCAGCTAACCGGCAATATTCCGATGTTACTGGTGGTCAGACCAATCAGAACTACTCTGCGACACTGATTACACTGACCATTTCCGGTACGGCAACCTCGGATGGCAGAGTTCTGGAAGGTGTGTCGGTATCGGCAGATAAAGGTGGGGGCTCCGGTATGACTAATGCTGAAGGCAGGTACGAAGTTTTGGTGGACTACGGCTGGAGAGGCACAGTTACGCCGAGTAAGGAGGGTTACACCTTCAAACCGGCTAACAAAATATACGATCCCGTTACCAAGGACCAGACGAATCAGGGCTTTGCTGCAAAGCTGTTGACTTTTACCATTTCTGGTGCGATAGTCATTGGCGATACGCCAATTGAAGGTGTATTGGTATCAGCAGAAGGCGCCGGTTCCGATACCACCGATGCTGAAGGCAAGTACAGTGTCACTGTACCCTATGGCTGGAGCGGCATGGTCGTGCCGACGAAAGAAGGTTACATCTTTGAGCCGCCCAATAAAACATATACTAATGTTACCAGAAACATAACTGAAGAGGGAGAACCACGAGAAGCGCCTGAACGCAAAGTCCCTGAGGCAGAAGTTAAGCCAGAAGCTGAGGCAGAAGTTAAGCCAGAAGCTGAGCCAGAAGCTGAGCCAGAGGTTAAGCCAGAAGCTGAGGTGGATAAATTTGAGATAGAGAGAAGGGCTTTGGAGGAGGAGATTGCCGGACTGCGTGAGGAAGTGGAGGAGTTTTCGCGTCCTGCTCCTGAAGAACCACCTGTCGTTTCAGACATTCTTGAGGAACAACCGCTTGTTACCAATGTCTTTTTCGATACTGACCTGCGTGAGGCGCTCCAGGATATCGCATCGCAGGTGGGTGTTACTATCATACCCGATGAGACCATCGCCGGTATGATAACCTGTGAGATCAAGGATGTACCACTCGACCGGGCACTCGAAATCGTTCTTGCCGGCACCGGATTCGTTATAAAAAAGACATCGCATTACTACCTAATTTGTTCACCAGATCCGAAAGGCGCAGCGTTCCCTGCTGTGAGCGAAACACGCCTGATAAAACTGAACTATATTGAGGCACCTGCCGCGCTGAAACTTTTATCCGTGGGTTTGCGGCAGTACGCTGAGGCAGATGCTGCGGCTGGCACTGTGTGTGTCACCGCACCGCGTGCCTTGATGAACCGTATCGTCTCAGACCTGAAGTCGATTGATCAGCCCCCACGTCACGTCATGCTGGACGGACGCATTGTGGTTATGGAACGTGGCAACCTATTGAATCTGGGTATTAAGTGGGGTTGGCCACGGATTCGAGCTGGCGTTTTCTCAAACTCTGACCTTCACGGAGGCGGGGCACAACCAGCAGGTGGTAAATGGCCGTGGGGTATCCAGATAGGCTATTCACCCGATGCATTATTCACCAATGCACTCGAGTTGATGGTGAATCTTCTTGAGGAAAATGGCGAAGCGACCATAGTGTCCAAACCTAATGTGCTGGCCCAAGACGGCAAGGAAGCAGAAATCAAGGTTATTACCGAAGAGTACTATATGATGACGACTTCGCCGGAAGCCGCCTGGTACACCCGTGCTGAATTAGAGAAAATCGAGTCAGGCACGGTCCTAAAAATCACGCCACGTATCGGTGAAAATAATGACATTACACTGGAGATGTCCATTGAGGTCAGTGATAGCATACCAACTGGTAGGGCCAGCGACCTTCCCGTCGTCACGCGGCGAAGTACCAAAAACACCGTGCGTATCAAAGACGGTGGAACGGTTGCAGTAGCTGGCCTGACGGAAAACCGGATACGCTTAGATAAAACCAAAACCCCGGGCCTCGGTGAAATTCCATTATTGGGTGGACTGTTTCGTAATACGAGAAGTGAAAAGTTCTCTCAGGAGGTTGCTGTGTTTATCACGGCACGCCTGATACCGGAGTCGGAGGTTCTAACTGAACTTGCCGAGCTGCCCATAAATAAGACTCCAGACGAGCCGGTAAAGGAGGATGAATTTAAGAAAAGCCTTAAGGAAAGCTTATCGCGTCCAAGTAAATGAAAAACAGATTTAGGAGGAGGTAAAAGGTTATGAGGTCGGTTGTGAGCAAGTTAGCAAACAATGGTGTGATTGTTACATTGTTACTGGTGGTTTTATGTGTGGTTGGTTGCACGCACACAAGGTTTGATGTCATACCATTAAGTAACCAGGACGCAGTTACCCTAAGCGCCGATGACATTATGCAACTGATGCGGCAAGCTGGTTTTTCTGATGAGCAGATTTTGGAGCTTGGAACTGACCTGCGCAACGGACTGGCGTTATCAGGAGCAGCACAACTCAAGTTAGGGGACAAGGTGGAGGCCATTTTTGCCGTTCAGGGTAACCGTGTGTACGTCACTACTCGCCTGAGAGGTAGCTTCATCTATAGATGTGGAAAAGGATGTTAGATTTGGGTGGTAATCCTTTGCTAATACGCATTTATCGAGTACTGAATCTTGACTCCGCCACACGGACGGCGGATAAATCCGCTGTATTTTTGGCGGATAAATGTCGTCAGACAAGTTTAGGATGATGGATAATAGAAGGATTTATACGTTAGCCCGGATTTTTCAAAGCCACAGACATCGTCCTGAGCGTAGTCGAAGGAGGTTACACTCGTCTCGGCGCAGGCGCGAGCCGTAGCCGCAGAGAACACAGAGAGTTAGGTGTTTTATATCAAAGCACCTATGCTGTTCATCACCATTTCGGTATTTTCTCTGTAAATTACGTCATCTGATTTCTATCTCTCAATTCTTGTTCCACCCAGAGCGGGCTGAAAAATAGCGGGAATGAAATGTCACGGGTAACATTTCCCACAGAATAGGTAAAATGGTTAAAACAGGCAAAGACAAAAAGCAACTAAATATGAAAACTTAAGTGTTTTTTCATTTTTTTCTTGACTTTACTGCAAGGTCCTATATAATCTCAACTCGTCAAGGACGGGTGAGTCTGGAGGACAGCAAGGAAGCTCCACACGTTTTTCTGCTCGCTAAGTGTTTGAGTGCTATAGTTGCGCTGGAATTGTGAAAAAAGGATTATGGAAAGATTGTAAGGAGGCAAAAAGATGAAAGAATTATTGTTTATTTGTGTAATGGTGGGGCTGGTATTGGCTAGTACATATACAGTTGAAGCTGCATACCTGACTTTCGAGTTCAGACCTAACGATTTGATAGACCTCTACAATATGGACTTCACTGGGGCTGGCGAAGAAAAGGCTACACAGGAAAACGCACGGCGTGTGCACGAAGTTTGGACCAGCACATGGTATCAAACATTTGCGGATGCCTTGTGTCCTGGAACCACGCAACCGGGAAGTGGAAACACCTATTTGAACTGGCATGATGGCCTTCGGGCAAACGAAGGTTTGGGTTCGTTCCAGACCTGGCTTCATGGAGACCCTGGCGCAAGGAGCTGGGGAGAAGTCCTTCTGGCAGACCCTGCCAAGCCGATGTATGCCACCGCTGCGGCAGGATGGAACGTGACGATAGTCGATAACCCATGGGATACAGGATACGGCGCGGGGTATCTAGCAACTTGGTGGACAACAGACCCCGACAAGTACATCCGTCCCGGTGGGGAGTTTCTTGGGACCTTCAGCTTCACAGCCGACGTCTATGTGGACATCGATGAAAATAACGGCATTGCAGGTGAACCAGATGCCCAAGCTGGCGTTCCTTACAGAATCTGGTTCGCGGATACTTGGATGAACCAGGGCGATGACAGTATACCTGCCCTTGTATTTGACAACCAAGGATGGGGGGCTCGGACACCCAATTACGGAACATTTGCGCAAACACTGGGTGGCGATGCTGGCTTTGAAGCAATCCTTACACTGGCACCCGTTCCTGAGCCGGCTACGGTTTGTCTGCTGGGTCTTGGTGGATTAGCACTCCTTCGCCGCAAGCGCGGCTACGGAGCGTAAACTATGCTGCGCTCGTCTTGGCGAAGGCACGAGCCGTAGCCGGGTAGGAAATGCTGATTCGTACCAAAAGTATTGGTTAATGGTTTTGAATTGATTCGGGCCTATACTGATTAGTTCGGTATAGGCCCCGTTGTATTTTTAAGATTATACTATGCAACTCGCCTCGGCGCTCGTCACGGCGGAGCGTGCCGTAGCTGGGAAGGCCGAGCCGTAGCCGGGTGCACACCCTATACTTTAGCATCTCTTTTTCGTGCTGATAGAAGGATGAGGTTCCTTATCGCTTCGGTGTCTCGGGCGGTGAGCCAGCGCTTTTCAAAGTCTTTCTCCTGAGCAATCTGGGCAATAGCCATAAGGGCCCTCAGGTGATAATTTCTCTCGTCCTGGCTTCCTGCCAGAACAAACATTATCTTAACCGCCTCTTCAGCGTGTGGGAAGCTGATACCATCACGAGCTCGGATAAGTAAGATATCGAATTTATTTTGGCCTTCGACTACAATGTGCGGTACAGCAAAGCCTGGCTGAACCACTGTGCCGCCCTCGGCTTCACGATGTAGAAATTTCTCAAAGAGGACGTATTCACTTATATCCAATTTCTTTTCCAGTATCCTTGCAGCCTGTCGGAAGATTTTTTCGGCTGTGCTTTTACCCTGAATATCCAGGATAACACAGTCTCTTATAAGCCGGTCGAATCTATCTTCGATTATATCATCCCGTTCGAGCAAGATATCCCGCAGCTCGTTCTCAAGGGTAACAGTTTTGAGCCGCCTGTCGGTAACGCGCTCTACGATGTGCATCGCCGCTGATGCCCTGCTGACACGTCTGGAGACATACAAGCCGAACCATGCTGCGCTTAGAGCAACAAAACCGGCGGAAATAAGCAGCGGAACTTTTCCCATATCGACGATAAGAGCGCTATAAGCGATAATAGCAAAGATGTGAATATAGGGGTATAAAGGCGATTTGAACTTCGGCCGATAGCTTTGTATCCTGCTCTCACGCATTATAATCACACTGGCGTTAACAAGAATAAAAAGAATCAGCATTAAGGTCGAGGCCGTTTTTACCAGTGATTCAATATCAAGAAAAACTATCGCAGTTATCATAAAAACGCCGGTGAGCAGTATACTGATGTGAGGTGTCTTAAAGCGGTCGTTGACCCGAGCCAGAAGCGGCGGCAGTAACTGGTCTCTGCTCATAGCCATAGGCGACCGTGATGCAGCGAGTAAACCGCCGTTTGCTGTTGTTATAAAGGCGGCTATAGCAGCAAACCCAAGTAATGCGAAACCCGTCGTACCCATAAATTTACCGGCTGCCACGGATATCGGCAGCATTGTTAAACGCAACTGCTGGCCATCAACAACGCCTACTGTAATTGTAATTACGGCGATGTAAAACAACGCCACTACAAACCATGCCAGGAACATTCCTAACGGCAGGTTTTTGCCGGGATGTTTGACTTCTTCGGCGATGCTGGCTACTTTAGTCAGGCCGCCATAGCTTATAAAAACTAATCCAGCGGTTGCAAAGACCGCCAGCCAACCTTTGTCCAAGAATCCCTCGTATCGAACAGTATCAACGGCTCCGGCGCCGAAAAATACAAATAAGGCAAGTATCACAAACATCATCGCCACAAGCAGAACCTGAAACCTGCTTGTTTGCTTGACACTGACAATATTCAGCATCATAAAACTGACACAACAAAGGACCGCTATCGCTTTTAGATGCCACCCGACCATTTGCGTTTCTATGATTAACTCGATGAGAACGGCCATTCCGACAACGGCAAAGGCACTTTTCAATGCCAGTGAAAACCAGCTTGCGAATCCGCCGAATAACCCCCATATTGGGCCTAAGCTGCGTTCGACATAGAAATATGTTCCACCTGCTCTCGGCATTGCAGTCGCCAATTCGGCCTTGCTGAAAATACTGGGAATTATCAAAAGTGATGCGAAAACATAGGATAAGATTACAGCAGGTCCTGCTTTTGTAAAAGCAATGGCAGGCAGGATGAATAAACCTGAGCTTATCATTGCCCCCGCTGCCACTGCAAAGACGTCAGGCAAACCAAGCTGTTTCTTTAACTGAGCTATTTCAAGACCTTCCGTGGGAATTAAGAATTAAGAATTTCGAAATGTTTTTTGTATAAATTTCATCTCTTAATTCTAAATTCATAAAACCAGCATTCCTTTAATTTCGCTTAGAAACATTGCAATATCAGCAGTTATTTTATCTTTATTACCCAAATTGCTCTCAATCAAATCCACTATTTTCGAGCCGATTATAACGCCATCCGCACCTGCACGAGCTACTGCTGCCGCGTGTTCAGGTTTGCTGATTCCAAAACCTACGCAAACCGGCACATTAGTGAGTTCTTTCAATTTACCGACCAGCCCTTCAACCATATCCGAGAGTGTATCTCTGCTTCCGGTAACACCTAACAGCGAGACAGCGTAAATGAAGCCGGTTGTTTTAGACGCTATAATTTTCATCCTCTCCGGGTCGGTGTTTGGTGTAATTATGAAGACTGTGTCAAGACCTGCCGAGACAGCGGGTGAATATATTTCGTCTGCATCATCAATACTCAAATCCGCAATCAGAACACTGTTGACGCCCGCCTGGTGAAAATCGCTGAAGAATTTTTCCGTACCGTACTGATAAACCAGGTTGTAATATATCAATAGGCCAATTGGGATATCCTTGTAACCCTTGACCTTTTGGATAAATTCTTTGGCCTTTGCCACGGTCATTCCACTTTTCCTTGCGCGAATATCGGCCTTTTGGATTGTGGGCCCATCCGCTATCGGGTCGGAAAACGGTATGCCTAATTCCAGAATATCAGCTCCGGCATCGATTGCAGCTTTGACAATCGCAAGGCCTGTGTCAAAATCAGGGTCGCCAACTACAAAAAATGGTACCAACGCTGCTGTCTTTCGTTTTGCTAATTCAGAAAAAACCTGACTGTATGTTTTCATTAGTTACTCGCCTTAATCAATAGTCCTCTGACCACATCACTTCTCAAGGGGCCTTCGTTTTTCCACGATGGAGACATCTTTATCGCCCCTGCCGGAAAGATTTACCACCGCAATTGTATCTGCGTCTAATTTATTCTTTTGGTCCATAAGATACGCTAAAGCATGTGCGCTTTCCAAGGCAGGCAGTATTCCCTCAGTTTTGCTTAGAATCTCGAAGGCATCGAGCACCCGCTCATCTTCAGCAGCGACGTATTCAGCTCTGCCTGTATCCTTTAGCAAACAATGTTCCGGCCCGACAGAAGGATAATCCAGCCCGGCACTTACCGACTCAGTATCATAAACCTGACCTTCGTCATCCTGGAGTAGATATGCTTTTGCACCGTGTAAGATGCCGATTCTTCCAACCACGAGTGTCGCAGCATGCCTGCCGCTGCTCAAACTCCTGCCGCCGGCTTCGACACCGATTAGCTTGACATTTTTATCGTCCAAAAAGCTCGAAAAGATACCTATTGCGTTGCTGCCGCCACCCACACAGGCGACAATCATATCCGGCAACTTTCCGAATTGCTCAAGACATTGCTGCCTGGCCTCGATGCCGATGCAGGTCTGGAAATGTTTTACTATCGTAGGATACGGATGCGGCCCACAAGCAGAGCCGAAAAGATAAAATGTATCGGTAACGTGAGCCGTCCAGTAGCGAAGTGCAT
>CAZUPG010000016.1:0-13845 GCA_964622085.1 uncultured Pirellulales bacterium
GTAAAGGTGTAGTGCGGGTGATTTGCACAAACCCACGGCATAAACAGCGTCAAGGTTAATAAATTGCCGATTTGCGATTGCCGAACGACGATTGAAAATCGAAAATCGGAAGTCGAAAATGAAGCGATGAAGGAGTTAATATGCCACGTATAGTTGGTGTTGATATTCCCAACGACAAATCAATATGGATTTCATTAACCTATATTGCCGGTGTAGGTAAATATACCTCGGAGCAGATTTTGAAAGAAGCCGGGATTGAAAAAGCAACCAAGGCAGGTCAGCTCAGCGAAGACGAGCTTAGCCGGATAACTCAGATTATCGACCGAAATTACATTGTTGGAGGACAGCTTCGCAGGCAGGTTTCTCAGAATATTGCTCGGCTTCGTGATATAAGCTGTTATAGAGGAATTCGTCACAGAAGGAGTCTGCCAGTCCGTGGCCAGTGTACTCAAAGCAATGCGCGAACTCGCAAGGGCCCAAGAAAGACTGTCGCAGGCAAAAAAGGCGTAAAGGACAAACGTTAGCAGAGGACAGAAAATCTGACTTCTGATTTCTGAAAAATACAGGAAGAATAATGGCAAAAAGTCCAAAAAGGAAAGCCAGGAAAAGTATCGCCAAGGGCATTGCACATATAAGAGCAACGTTCAACAATACATTGATTACGATTACAGACCCGAACGGCAATACGATATGTTCGAGTTCCGCTGGCTGTGTTGGTTTTAAGGGCTCTCGCAAAAGTACGCCTTTTGCCGCTCAGCAAGCTGCTCAACGTGCCGCCAATATCGCTATGCGTAACGGCGTGCGCGAGATTGAGGTTAAGGTTAAAGGCCCTGGTTCCGGTCGTGAGTCTGCGATATCGGCCTTGCAGCAGGTGGGATTGCGTATTGCATCGATAGAGGATGTTACCCCGATTCCGCACAATGGCTGTAGAGCACCAAAGCGAAGAAGGGTCTAAAAGGAAGTTAGCTACGAAGACACGAAGGCGCTTTGTGCCTTTGTGGCAGGAAGATTATAGGAGATAAATAAAAAGAATGGGACGTTATCTTGGTCCATCTTGCAAACGGTGCCGTCGTGAAGGGATGAAGCTGATGCTCAAGGGAATCAGATGTGAGACGGCTAAGTGTCCAATCGAAAAGAAACAGCGTAATCTGGCTCCTGGTATGCACTCTTGGCGCAGAGGCAGAGCAAGTGAATATGCTGTCCGGCTGCGAGAAAAGCAAAAAGTCAAGAGATACTATGGAGTTCTGGAACAACAGTTTATGAGGTATTTCCACAAAGCCGAACGCACCAAGGGCAATACCGGTGAAACCATCCTGCAATTGTTGGAAAGACGTTTGGATAATGTGGTATATAAGCTGAATTTTGCGCCTTCACGTAAAGCTGCAAGACAGTTGATTTCTCACGGCCATATTCGCGTAAATGGGCACAAGGTTGATATCAGTGACTATACCACGAAAGTCGGTGACAGAATAACACTGAAGGATTCTGATAAGACCGGCAAAAAGATAAAACAACAGCTGGAAAGTAACCCAAATTTTACTACACAGAATTGGCTTCAACTGGACCGTGAAAAGCCCGAAGCTACTGTTGTTGCATTGCCCAGCAGGGACGACGTTCAGATTCCCGTTGAGGAGCAGTTAGTTGTAGAGTTCTGTTCAAGATAGTAGAAAACTAAAAATGTAAAATGAAAAATGCAAAACCATAGCGCAAAATTGAGAAGTTTTGAATTTTCAACTGTGATTTTTCACTTTTAACTTTAAGTTTTTAGTTTATTTTGGAGGCCTGTATGAGAGTTACATGGCGTGGTTTGGAATTGCCGACACGTGTTGAACGAGACACGACAATATCGAGCGAACTATATGGACGATTCTTTATCGAACCTTTCGAGCGCGGCTTCGGTACCACTATTGGTAACAGTCTAAGGCGGATACTGCTTTCTTCTCTGCAAGGCAGTGCCGTAACATCCATTAAAATAGCAGGCGTCGACCATGAATTCAGCTCGATAAGTGGCGTGATGGAGGATGTTACTGATATCGTATTAAATGTCAAAAATCTTATTATTCGGCTCACGAGTGAAGAGCTAAAAACGATGACAGTATCGGCAAATAAAGCCGGTGTCGTAACCGCATCTGACATTGTTTCTGACCCAGCTATAGAAGTGATCAACAAAGATATGGTATTAGCCACTTTGACTGAAGATGTAAATTTTGAAATGGAAATGCTGGTTGAGAATGGCCGTGGTTATGTGCCGGCTTCTGAACGTATCGCTGCTGCCGACAGATCTGACCAGGAGATTGGACGAATAATGCTTGACGCCGTATATTCACCGGTCACAAGGGTACGCTACCTAACCGAGGAAACTCGCGTAGGTCAGCGGACCAATTATGATAAGTTAACTCTTGAGATTTGGACCAATGGGACAATCACACCTGAAATGGCGTTGGTAGAGGCAGCCAAGATTCTGCGAAAGCACGTTAATCCGTTCGTGCAGTATTTCGAGATGGGAGAAGAAACCGTCGCCGGTCAGCTTGAAGCAGTGCAAGAGGAGGTAATAGACGAAGAATTAGTCAACAAACTCGATATGCCGATTCAGGAATTGGAGCTGTCGGTAAGAGCAAGTAATTGTCTTGAATCGACGAAAGTGGAAACAGTGGGTCAGTTAGTAAAGATGACGGACGCTGACTTGCTAAAAATTCGCAGCTTCGGCAAGACTTCTCTGCGAGAAATTAAAAGGAAGCTCGCCGACATAGGTCTGTCTCTGGGAATGACCGATATGTAGAATGGGCTTCCAGCCCATTAAATTACAAGGGAGGACTCTGCCCTGGCCGATGCAAAGTTCTTCACCGGCCTTACGAAAGGAGATTATGCTCTGGATCAACTGATTCATTGTGTCTGCGAATTGCAATTTGCATTTGTTGGATTCTGATAAGATAGTCGTAAAATATCTCACACTTTATTGAAGAGAATGTGGGGTGGGCTTCAGCCCACCAGAGAACCGCATGGGCTGGAAGCCCATGCTACGTTGGAGTTTAAGTATATGCGTCACAGAGTAGCAGGGCGAAAATTGAGCCGAACAAGTGAACATCGTCTGGCTATGCGACGAAACTTGGCCGCTTCGCTCTTTGAGCACGAAACGATATCAACGACCATCGAAAAGGCCAAAGAGGTAAAGCCGTTCCTTGAAAAGTTGATTACACTGGCCAAGAAAGGCACACTCTCATCCAGGCGTCAGGCCATTGCCCTGCTTGGCAATCGCGATATTGTAGATTATGAAGACGGCAAGGCGGTCAAGAAAGGTACAATAATCAGCAAATTGTTTAGTGAGCTTGGCCCCAGATACCTTGATAGGCCGGGCGGCTATACACGGATTATCCGTTTGTCTATGAGAAGATTGGGAGATAACGGCCAGCTTGTTCTGCTGCAGCTTGTCGGTCAGGACGAGCCCGCCGCGGCGGGAAAAAAGAAATCCAAAACCGCCACCAGTCGCCGACGCTCCAAAGCTATGGAGACGGAGCGAATATCTGCTCGTAGAAAAACCAAAAAAGCTGTCGAAGCTGAAGAAATTGCCGAGGCAGAAGAAGTTGTCGAAGCTGAAGAACAACCCGCCAAAAATACGGCGGACAAGCCTGCCAAAGACAAAGAAGCCACCGAAGCCAACGGCGAGACGGATGAAACCAACAAGCAGTAATAAAGTATTATCTACAGGATGGATTTAGAATGAGTGAGGATGATTGTGTATTTTGTAAAATGGTAGCGGGAGAGATTCCAGTTACAAAGATTTACGAAGACGAAGCTGTTCTTTGCTTTTTGGATATCGGCCCGCTAAGTGATGGCCATACCCTCGTGATTCCCAAGCAGCACTTTGGACAATTACACGAGTGCCCCGCCGAGGTTCTCAGCCAGGTTGGTTCACAGCTCGGCAAAATCGCAAAGGCAGTGGCAGCCGCAATGGATTCTGATGGTTACAACGTTTTGTGCAATAATGGCAGGGCAGCCGGTCAGCTTGTTGAGCACGTGCATTTTCATATAATCCCTCGCAATACCGGCGATGGAGTATTTGACCGCTGGCCTGCTTATAAATATCAAGAGGGAAAAATCGAGCAAATCGCCGCTAAAATCCGTGAAAATTTATAATTTTCACCTTCCACCTTGATAAAAAACGCTTTTTGTGTTAATTTGCCCGTGCTTTGATTACCACATTCGAGCGACGAAATACGATATTGACCGCGGGGTAGAGCAGTCTGGTAGCTCGTCGGGCCCATAACCCGGAGGTCGCAGGTTCGAATCCTGCCCCCGCTATTAAGACCTGCAGATAAATCCACCGTAGGTGGATAAATCCAGGTCTTTTTATGCGCTGGCAGAATTCATATCGAGGTTATGCAGGATGCAAGTCTTGACTTGTCAATTAATAGTTTACGTGATGTACAGGTTTTTAATTTTCGGCAAATTTTCTTTTGCGAACCGTCATTTCGAGCGGCTCGTCGGGGCGCTCGTCACGGCGGAGCGTGCCGTAGCCGGGAAGCCCGCCGCAGCCCGAAGTGAAACTGCCAAAGGTGGTTGAATGAAGTGGAGAAATCCCTCGACCTGGCTCTCCACAGGACGCCTATCGGCGGGGACAGGTCTGTCTTTTGACATCGCCAATCCCGACATTCTTAGCGAAAGCTATGACGCTGAGAAAATTCACGCAAGGCAAGCTAAAGGAGAACAGGACTTGCCGAATTTGATACTGAATTTATAGATTTTGACAAATTATGTATTTTGTGTGCCTTTGGCTTTTATTGCCTGACGGATTTCTTTGTTTATTCTGACGCTGCACCAATTTCGGCCGCACATTGAGCAGTAGTCGGCGGATGGTAACTGCTCTGGTGCGATTCCCTCACAAACTTCACGGTGCATTTTCTCGGCTGTCTGCGGGTCAAGGGATTCGGCCAGATGTGTTTTCCAGTCCAGATTCGCCCGTGCAATACTCAGACTTTTATCTTGCTCTGCAGCGCCTTTTAGGCCGCGAGCTACATCGGCGGAATGGGCTGCAATTTTGGCGGCAATTACGCCGGCCCGGACATCGTCAGTGTTCGGCAGGCCGAGATGCTCTCTCGGCGTAACATAGCACAAAAACGATGCGCCATAAAAGGCGGCGGCGGTTCCGCCAATAGCCGATGTTATATGGTCATAACCGGGGGCTATATCGGTTACAACCGGCCCAAGGACATAGAAAGGAGCACCACAGCAAATTTCCTGCTGGATTTCCATATTGTATTGTATCTGGTCAAATGGCACATGGCCCGGGCCTTCGACCATAACCTGACAACCATTCTCCTGTGCCCTTTGAGTAAGCTCGCCAAGAGTTCTTAATTCTGCGATTTGTGCATCGTCGGTGGCATCAGCGATGCAGCCGGGACGCAGGCCGTCGCCGAGAGAAAAGCTGATATCATATTCAGCCAATATGCCGCATAAATCATCAAACATTTCATAGAGAGGATTTTGCCTGTTGTGATATAACACCCATTTGGCAAGCAGCGCTCCGCCACGGCTTACTATACCTGCGGTGCGTTTTTCGAGCAGAGGCAGGTGCTCCTTCAAAACACCGGCGTGAATGGTGAAAAAATCAACGCCCTGTTTGGCCTGTTTTTCGATTGTCTCAAGAATTATTTGTGAATTTATGTCCTCGACATTTCTGCCTTCTATGACCTGGTAAATCGGTACCGTTCCAAAAGGTGCGGGGCAGCGAGCAAGCAATTGCTCGCGTGTATCATCAAGATTGCCGCCGGTACTTAAATCCATAATGGCATCGGCGCCGGCGGCAAGCGCCACTTGCATCTTCTCTATTTCAGCTTCTATAGAAGAGCGGACACTGCTTGTGCCGATATTTGCATTTACCTTTGTAGTGAGTGCTCTGCCTATACCAATCGGCGCCAGATTTGATTTCAGATGCAGCTTGTTTGCAGGTATTATCAGCCGGCCTGCTGCTATTTCTTTGCTAATAAAATCGGCATCTTGGCCTTCTGCCTCAGCGACAGATTTAACCTCATCGCTAATTGCTCCCGCCTGCGCTGCTTGTAGTTGCGTAACCATCTTTACTCCGTGCACAAATAAAAATCGCTTCCATAGTCCTCAGGACGCCTTGCGGCGGAAGCGATTAGATATCAAATTTATTGACTTAAACAGCTTTCCTACGCAGGCATCACCGTTAATTCAACGATTGTCCTGATCAGGTTCAAAGGGTTTTTTCTCAGGCCAACATCTGGCAAGCCACCCCTAGCGAACTATTTTTTATTATAGCTTATTACCTCAGGTAGTCAAATAAATAATCAGCCCTTTTTTGTGCGAAAGAGAAGGTAAATATGGGCAGTCGCGGGTTAAAATCTTGCAGCCGGTTTCGGTTACGAGAATGTCATCTTCTATTCTAACACCTAATTTGCCGGGGATATATACGGCGGGCTCAATGGTGAAGACCATTCCTTTTTGTAGTTTACCTTTGCTGTCAGTTGAAATGACCGGCTCTTCGTGAACTTCCAGGCCGAGGCCGTGGCCTGTGCCGTGGCCATATACCGGCAAACCACTTTTGCGAATCACCGCTCTGGCAGCAGCATCGACTTTGGCAATCTCAACACCGGGCTTTATCATTTTTATAGCGGCAGTCTGGGCTTTTTGCACAGTATCGTAAACTTTTTTGTAAAGTGCTGTCGGCCTGCCAACGGCAAAACATCTGGTAATATCGCAGCAATAACCTTTGTATTTAACTCCGAAATCTATCAATATGGTGTCTTTTTTCCTAAGTTTTCTTTTGCCCGGCTGATGATGGGCACGTGAGGCATTTGAGCCGAAGGCGACAATCGTATCGAAGCTGTTTTTTGCTCCCAGTTTGCGAATCTGAAAGTTGAGCATGCCAGCTAATTCGTTTTCGGTTACGCCCACCTTTATATACCCAAGAGTTTTTTTAAGGGCTTTTGCTGCTATTTGTGCTGCTTTTTTGATTGCGGCAATTTCGGTGTTGTCTTTAATGCTGCGCGCAGATTCGATAATGTTTGCAACTGTTTTGAGCCGGCCCTTAACCTGTCTTTTCAACGCATCGAAGGTGTCAAGCGAGGTGGACTTTTCAACAGTTACTGTTCGTACTGATTTTAGTTTTTTTACCAGTTTAGCTACGGTCCGTGGTAACGAATCGGTTCGCCGGATTATCTTACATCCGTGGCATTCTTTGCCGGCCTGCTCGGTGTATCTGCTGTCGGTTAACAGATAGACCTGACCCTTGGTAACTACCGCCCAGCTATCATCACCCAGAAAGCCGGTAGTGTAAGTTACATTGGCCGGCTTTGTTACTACAAGGCAATTTATGCGGCTTTTATTTAGCTGGTTGCGAATGGCCTTAATACGTTTTTTTATAATTCTGTCATCCATTTATGCTCCTGTTGCTGCTTTAGAGACTATTGCCAAAGACAGGTTACACTGATTGAGATTGCCACGGCCTGCTTTCGCAGGCCTCGCAACGACAAAGATGTGTCCCTACGTCATTGCGAGGAGTCCGTGTTAGGCGGACGACGAAGCAATCTCCTGCCTGGCAGCACGCTCTTTATGAGCGATTTCCCATATTTCCAATATGAATGCTTAACAATAACTTGGTAAAAAATAAAGTTTTTTTTGCTGAAACGTTTGGCTTTGTGCTTTTTTATATTTATATTTTTATTGGATAAGAAGTTGATGGGGAGAGCTGGTTGCTGTAAATAGCGGTTTCGAGCCTTGGTGTTTTCCGTGAGGGATAATGTATCACGGCCAAGATGGCCGTGGTACATGCCCGGTTTTCCTGGATAGGACGGCTGTTGCCGTCCTTTTTTTATATTTCGTCCTTCGCAGCAGCGCTGCTGCGGAGAATGGAAGTACTACGAAGAATGGACTTGTCATAGCCATTTTCTACTATTACAATATGCTTTGTAGAAAACAATTTAGAGTGTCATTTCGAGCGAGCCGCAGGCGAGCCGAGAAATCTGTTTTTTTAATAGATTTCTCCACTATGCCCTGATATATCAGGGCTTCGGTCGAAATGACTTATAGTCTTTTCTACAAAGCAATTACAATAAGCAAACTTTTGAATTTAGTCGTTTTAAATTGGTAGTTAGCTATGATATTACCTATTCGAACAAGCATTCGGCCGAGACAAACACCATACGTAAATTACGCCTTGATAGCTGTCAATGCGATTGTCTTTTTGATGACTTATTCGCCACGCGTTAATCCACTTACGGGGGAGGTTGTGCGGATTCTTCAACACTGGGCTGAGCGATTTATGCTGACGCCCGAGGCGTGGCGTTGGTGGCAATTTATAAGCTATGCCTTTTTGCACGGCGGTTTTTTACACGTTCTCGGGAATATGTTCTTTTTGTATATATTCGGCAATAACGTCAATGACCGGCTCGGCCACATCGGATATTTGGGTTTATATTTAGCTGGTGGGATTTTCGCCGGGATTGGCCATGCCATTCTGCATAGCAGCCATGTTCTCGGAGCCAGTGGCGCGGTGGCGGCTGTAACCGGCGCTTACCTGGTGCTGTTTCCACAGACCTTGATAACGGTCATATATTGGTTTTTCTTCATCGGAACAATAGAAGTGCCGGCATTATACTTTATCGCTTTTAAATTGATTTTGATTGATAATTTAATCGCTCGAATTCCAGGTGCTATTGCCTATAACGCGCATCTGGCGGGATATGCCTTTGGTATTGCAGCCATGTTAGTTGCCCTTGGCACGGGTTTGATTGCAGGCAGCAATTTCGACTTATGGGCAATGATAAAACGATGGGATCGGCGGCGTCAGTATCGTGATGCCGTATCGGATGGTTATGACCCATTTACTGGCCAGGTAAGGACTAAAAAGATAAAAGTCAAGGAGGTCGAGAAACCACGCGCTGGACAACCTGATAGCCGGCAGAACAAAAAGATAGAAGAGCTTCGCAACGAGATTGGCAAACGGATTCTGGAGCATAATTTACCAGATGCAGCTGAATCGTATCTGGAACTTGTGGGAGTTGATAGTGAACAGATTTTGCCTCGTCAGCATCTTCTGGATATTGCCAATCAGCTTACCAGCGACAGCAGAGCCAAAGAAGCAGCCCAGGCCTATGAGCAGTTTTTAACTCACTACAGCAGCTACGAATATGCTGAGCAAGTGGAGCTGATGTTAGGCATATTATATTCACGCCATCTTAACCGGCGCCAGCTGGCGTTAAAGCATTTGCAGAACGCAGAAAAGAAGCTCTCCGACCCCAGCCAGCGGAAGATGTGTCAGGACGAGCTGGCTCTGTTACAAGATTAAAAAACACCTTTAGACCCGGCAGCAACCATTTAGTGCGATAAAAAAGTTGACAATTGCTCAGGTGGGTGCTAATTTGAAGGGGTAAATCCCGTTAGAAAGCTCGGGATTAAGGATAGACCTTCGCTTAAGGATGAGTATGTTTTTTTTACCTCGTCCAAAGGGTGAAGATTTCTTTCTAACGGGATGAAAATTGTTTGGTGATTTATTAGATAAGGACCTCTTTTTGGGAGATAGAAAAATGCGAACTCACATTAATCTTTTTATTATCGCTATTCTGGCCGGTTTAGTCTCTATTGGCTTTGCCCAGCAAGCCGATACTGTTGCTGAAAAACCAGCTTTGATGGATGATGTCAACAATGTGAATATTCCATCCTTTCCTTATATTGCCGAGATAACCGGCGATAATGTCTATGTTCGCTCCGGTCCAGGTACGAATTATTACAGCTGCGGCAGGATCAACAAAGGCAACAGGGTGAAAGTGGTCAGCACACAATTCAGCTGGTCTCGCATTGTTCCGCCGGCTGGTAGTTTTTCCTGGATATCAATGCAGTATGTCGAAATCGACCCGAATAATCCTACAGTCGGGACTGTTACTGGTGACAATATTCGTGTCTATGCCGGCTCGGATACTGTAAAGCCATTATATTCTACGACCCTGCAGTTAAAGCTCAACCAGGGCGATAAAGTCAAGTTGTTGGGTGAAGAAAAAGATAATTATTATAAGATTGCTCCTCCAGCCGGTGCCTACCTTTGGGTCAGTACCCAATATACAAGACTGCTGGGGCCAATCGGTGAGGTTGAGATAGCTGTCGAATTAGAGGTTGAATCCGGCGATACTACCATAGTTGTTGCTGCGGACCTTTCGGTTGAAGCCGAAAAGCTCAAAGAATATTACGTTCTGGAAAAACAAATACAGGCAGAACAGGCCAAACAAATCGACCAGCAGAATTATGCAAATATAAAGAAGGCGCTTGCTGAGATTGCCAATAATAAGCAAGCCGGCAAAGCCGCACGCTATTCGAAATTTGCGGCCAAAATGATAGAGCGTTTCGATTTGGCTTTGGCAGTAGCCAAAGAGATTCAGCTTCAAAATGAACAGTTGCTGCAAACTAAAGAGCGGATAGAAAAGGCCCGTATGACAAGACTTGATGAATACCAGGAGCTGGGAGGATTTGCGGCTGTAGGGCAGTTTCAAACATTCGAGACTTACGGCCCCGGCCACTACCGGATAATTGATGATTCAGGCAAAACCATTTGTTACGCTTTACCGAGTGATTCAGCTTCGCAAATAGATTTAAGCAAGTTTGTCGGTAAAAAAGTGGGCCTCATAGGAACAATAGAGCCACATCTGCAAACGGAGGGGGCTCTGGTGCGATTTACAGAAATAGCTGAACTATAATACGGTTCATAAAAAATATATGCGCTTCCCCGAAACAGAGCCGTCCGTCTCCGGCGGACAAGGGAGTGGTAATTGCTGCCTTTCGATCCTTGGTGCTTTTCGCCTTTACCACGTTAGAAAGCATGCCCATCCCGCACAGGGGGGAAGGCTTCATCCTGCATCTCCCCGCCAACATCAGGGACTTCTAACAAGGTTTACTCGCCGTAGGCACAGCACACAATACCTAAGTATCTTAGGTATTGTATCCTGCTTTCATTTAAAGGGCGCCGCAAGATTTATAAAAAATTGGAAGTCATTACCAAGCTTTCTCCATTTTCGGCCACTCGTCGGGGCGAAGCGCCCCGCCGTAGCCCGATCGGACTCGTCCGACAAGTCGGATTCTATGAGCTTATCCACTGCGGGGAAACTTTCAGCGCCTGCTGGATATTGGTGGGGTGTGGAATCATCCGTTTCCCAAGCCTGCAGTATCGGCGTCAATAATCGCCAGGACACATCCACGTCATCCTGCCTGGTAAAAAGAGTTTGGTCACCGGCCATACAGTCCAGGAGCAATCTCTGGTAAGCTTCCGGCATATCGATAAGGAAAACATTTTTGTAATTAAAGTCCATATTCAATGTGCTCATACAAATCTTTGAGCCGGGCCGCTTGGCCTGGAAGCTCAGGGAAATTCCTTCCTCCGGCTGAATCCGGAACATCAGGATATTGGGGGGCATATCACTAAGGCCGGCTGAAATGAACATCGAATGCGGTACTTTTTTGAAAGTGATAGCGATTTCGGTATTTTTTTTTGCCAGCCGTTTGCCGGTCCGCAGATAGAATGGGACATCCTTCCATCGCAAATTGTCGATAAAGAGCTTCGCGGCGACGAAAGTTTCGGTTTTGGAGTCAGGAGCAACATCCGGCTCATCTCGATAGCCGACAACTTTCTTATCGTTTATTGAGCCGGGGCCATATTGCCCTCGGACGACAAAATCATTTATCTGTTCTTTTTTGAATGGCCTAATCGAACGTAGTAGTTTGACTTTTTCATCGCGAATGTGGTCGGCATCAAATGAGGCAGGCGGCTCCATCGCCACTAAAGCGAGCATTTGAAGCATATGATTTTGGAATATGTCCCGCAGCGCTCCAGCTTTATCATAATAGCCGCCGCGATGCTCGACGCCAACTGATTCGGCTATTGTGATCTGAATATGGTCTATAAAATTGCGGTTCCAGACTGGCTCAAAGATTGCATTTGCAAACCTGAACATTAGGATGTTTTGAACAGTATCTTTGCCGAGGTAATGGTCGATGCGATAGACCTGAGACTCGTTGAAGCAATTGTGGATTATCTTGTTTAGCTCGGTGGCGCTTTGTAAATTCCTTCCAAAAGGTTTCTCCACAACTAATCTGACCTTCTGTTGTAAAGCCAAATCATGGGGACAGGATAATTTCGCTTTGCCGAGCTGCTCGACAATTGTGCTGTAAAGAAGCGGTGGAACAGCAAGATAAAAAATGCGAGCGCCGTCAACCTTGTGCCTTTTGTCTAATTCGGCCAGTTTGACTTTGATGCTATTATAAAACGCAGCGTCACTGTAATCGCCGTCTATATAATAGAGCTTTTCTGTAAAGGAATTTAAATATTTCGCTGATGCATCACTTGAATCTTGCCGTATCGCCTGCTGCGCGACTTTGCGGAAATCAATGTCTGATAGTTTCTTTCGGCCGCAGCCTAAAAGATAGAATTTTTTGTCAAGCAAATCTTGCGTAAAAATCTTAAAAATACTCGGCAGCAGTTTGCGCCGGGTCAGGTCTCCCGATGCGCCAAAGACAACCAGGGCATTCGGTGGGGCTGCTGCTTCCGCACAAAGTATATCCTGTTGGGTCACAGATGGCTGAATTTGCTGCATAGAGCGTCCTTTAACCTTACGTTTAATCTTCTACAAGTTCAAACTCATCTTTGCTGGCACCACATTCCGGGCAGACCCAGTCATCCGGTAAATCTTCGAAGCTGGTTCCGGGTTCTACACCATTATCGGGGTCACCTACAGCAGGGTCATAAATGTATCCGCATATAAGACATTTGTATTTCGTCATATTTTCTTCTCCGTCTCTTGTCTTAGAATTTATCTCAAAACATAAATTCCGAGTTTAGCGAGGAATCTTTTATTTCAGCAGGTCAAATCCTTCGTTTCGTTCAGAGCTTGTCCTGAGTTCGTCGAGGGAGTGACAGTTTAAGATGGTCTCTTAGTCTTTGGTTCTGCCTTGATGTAATTACAGCGCTTTCGCTCTCGACAGTCAGCTCAGGCCAAAGTTTTTTCGGCTATTTCAAATCAGCCATTTTTTGGTTCAAGATAGCAATATGGCCAAACTCTTCTTTTATTATGGCTTCGACCTTTTCTTTGCCGGCTTTACGCGGAACGCACTCTTTCAGGCCAACATAAAAAGCGATGGAATCCTTTTCGAGGCCGATAGCCGTTTTGAGGACATCCTGCACAGTCTCCTGGCTGGTTAGTTTCTCAGCAGGGTCAGACTTAACATCAAAAACATGTCCGTCTGCCATTACTTGAAGATACATTTGGGCCTGATTATCAGGGTCGAAAACAAGTGGTTCCATTTCCGAACCTGAAAGCTCGGAGCGCATAGCTTGAAAGGTCTTTAGGTGCTCATCTTCCATAGCCGCAAGGTCGAGCAGGACCTGACGGATGTCGGTGAATTTCCCCGCAGCAGCGCGGTAAAACTTCGCTCCGTTTCTTTCAATTTGCTCGGCCATCTCGAATACTTCGTCTGCATTAAAAGGTATAGGCATTACTGTTCTCCCTTCCACAATCCGTGAATATTGCAATGCTCACGGGCAGAGATAGAATCTGCCTGGATATTAAAGATAGATTCAGGTGCGTCGCTGGCTTTGAGGAACTGCCGATACGCTTTGCCATCGGCAATAATCTCAATCCATTCTATATGATGCTTTTCTTCCATCGGGTGAGGAACACTGCCGACTTTTACCTTGTAGCCACCATCAGTTTTTTCAATCACCGGTACGTGCTTTTCCTTACCCTCATCGGCTGTCTTTGCAACCAGAAGTTCCATCGGTTCTCCGCAGCAAACCAGTTCACCGACCCCGCCATGAAGCACTTCCACGATATTGCCACAGACATT
>CAZUPG010000017.1:0-13832 GCA_964622085.1 uncultured Pirellulales bacterium
CTGCTTTGGCCATTTTATTTACTCCAATACTACTCTGCGAAGTGCCTACTCCGCCCCCGCGTCTTCCTGTCGGAAGACAGGAGCAGGGGCTACGAAGGATGGAAGCGTTGCTCCTCCCTACGAAGCACGAGTCCATTCTCTATAGGGTAGGGCTTGCACCACCATTATCTTATCGGTGGGCTAAAGCTCACCCTACCAACTACTACAAAGAACGAAAAATAAAGCCCCACGGGCCGAGCCCGTGATACCTCCATCGCTTCAGCGACTGCGAAGGCGGATAAATTCAAATCTTATCGCAACTTCTCCTGTTAAAAATAGGGAATTTAATTTGCAAAAACACCTGGCAAGCAGTTTTTCAACGCTCGCTGATTTAGACGTCGAGGTTCTGGACCTCAAGAGCGTGGTCACGGATGAAGTTTCGCCGCTTCTGGACATCTTCACCCATAAGAATACTAAATAACCTATCGGCCTCACCGGCATCCTCGAGAACTACTCTCAGCAAGGTTCGAGTCTGCGGGTTCATAGTTGTCTCCCACAACTGTTCAGCATTCATCTCGCCTAAACCCTTGAATCGTTTTATCTCAATTCCTTTACCACCAATCTGCCTAATAGCAGCACATACCTCGCCTAATGAGGCAACATTATATTTGTCCGAACCGCTGATGAGCTGGAACTTTGTCGGAAGTGATTCGCCTGAAACAGACTTCTCATCTTTTAATAAAAAATCCTTTAAATCCAAACGGCAGGTCTTTTTCAGCTCCTCATTTATCTGATTGATTCTGTCAACCTCGTGAAGGTCTTCAGCCGCAATCAACTCTTGCTCCTCTGGCTCGGCTAAGGATTTAATACGCGCCTTGCCCTCGACAAGCTCGGGCCGTGAGCCTGTCGAACGGAACTCCTCGAGTCTTTTCTCGTAATCATCACTTTCGTAGCAAAACTCCTGCTGGTCTTCGGCGCAGATACGAAAGCGCGGAAGCCCGCCTTTATGTGGGTCGTAATAGGCCCCAACGAACTTTGAAAAGTCAATACCACGTCGGCCCAAAACCGCGATAATACGTTCGGCCTCCTCTAAAATCCTTACAAGCGCAGAAAGCTCTTTATCTGAGATCTTACGAGTTCGCTCGCCCTTGGTCTTTGTGCCTTTTCCTGCTTTTCTGCGGTTCGACCGTCCTGAGCTCGCCGCCGAAGGGCCATTTTTAACCCACCGTACGTCTGGCGGGTTAATAACCAGCTCTGTGTTCTCTAATCCACGAGCAATCATCCGCTTGCGCATTTGTGTTTCATTTAGAACGTACTCAGATTTTTTTTGTCCCTTAGCCCTGATTTCGTATAGAGGTGGCTGGGCAATATAAATCATATCAGACAGAAATAAACGTGGCATTTGCCTAAAGAAAAAAGTCAGCAATAATGTTCGAATGTGAGCACCGTCAATATCAGCGTCGGTCATCAATATAACCTTGCCGTATCTGCACTTCTCTATTTCAAACTCGTCCGTACCGATGCCAGTCCCCAACGCGCTAACAATGGTCCTGATTTCTTCATGGGCGAGCATCTTCTCCAGACGCGCCTTTTCAACATTGAGAATTTTCCCCTTCAGCGGCAAGATTGCCTGGATATTTCTGTCCCGACCGGCCTTTGCTGAGCCGCCGGCCGAGTCGCCTTCAACGATAAAAATCTCTGTAGCTGTCTTTTCTTTGCTTGCACAGTCCCATAGTTTACCCGGGAGGTTAGCGGTGCTGAGCGCACCTTTGCGCCTGGTCAGCTCACGCGCCTTTCTCGCTGCCTCTCTGGCCGCAGCCGCCTGAATCGCCTTATTCAAAATGCACTTCGACTCGGATGGGTGCTCCTCTAAAAAATGGCCAAGCTGCTCATTAACAGTGGTCTCAACGAAACTGCCCACCTCCGGGTTGGTCAGCCGCACCTTTGTCTGTGCCTCAAAATGTGGCTCGGTAAGCTTCACTGCAACAACTGCAGTTAGCCCCTCCCGAAGGTCGTCGCCGGCCGGCACCTGGCCGTTCTTTAATAAGTTATTATTCCTGGCATAGTAATTCATTGTGCGCGTCAAGGCGGTCCTAAAACCGGAAAGATGCGTCCCCCCATCGATATTGCGGATATTATTTGCGAAAACCAGCACATTCTCAGTATATCCATCGTTGTACTGCATCGCTATCTCGCAACTAAGCATCGCTTTGGTATCTTCCTTGGCAAAATAGATGACATTGCGATGCAGAGTATCCTTACCTTCATTAAGGTGTTTCACGAATGCTTTAATTCCGTCATCGAACTTGAATACTTCTTTATTCTTTGCCCTGTCGTCCTTAAACGTTATTTTTAACCCCGCATTTAAGTATGCTATTTCCCGTATGCGCTTTACAAGGATATCATATTCGAACTCTGTATCACCAAATATCTCCTCATCGGGCTTGAAAGATATCTGTGCTCCTCTCTTATTAGTTTTTCCTATCCTATTAACAGGCGCTTTTGCCTTACCTTTAACACACTCGAAGTGATAGTGTTGTCCGTCCCGGTATACATCAGCTTCCAGCCATTCACTCAGGGCATTGACCACACTAACACCTACCCCGTGCAGGCCTCCGGCAACCTTGTAGCTTTCCTGGTCAAACTTTCCGCCGGCATGGAGTGTTGTGAGCACGACTTCCAGTGCGCTTATTTTTGCCTCTTTATGTTTTTCAACCGGTATGCCTCGCCCATTGTCCTCAACTGTGCAGCTGCCGTCGGCATGGACATGCACATTTATGCTGTCGCAGTATCCAGCCATTGCTTCGTCGATGGAATTGTCCAATACCTCATAGACAAGGTGGTGGAGTCCTCCGCTTCCGCGGTCACCGATATACATATCAGGCCGCTTGCGCACTGCTTCTATGCCACCCAATATCTTTATGTTACTCGCATCGTATTTGTGTTCTTTCATAACAACTCTCTGTTACTATTATGTGCATCGTCTACGGCTGTTTCTGGACTATGGAAAATCCCTCCCCTTCTGGCGTCATTAGCTCGTCTGGGCACAGACTTTGCCATAGTCCTGGAAGCCCCTGCCGTAGCCCCGATTGCGCCTCAAGCAAGAACAAACCTGATTTCTTTTACCCGAACCTGCGGGCACCGTCGTCGTAGCTCGCCGAGAAGCCCGGAACTACATAATTGCAGCTCATACATATATGACGGCGAATCTACCTGCACTTTTAGCTGGCCGCCGGAAATGTCAGCAATCCTGGTATGCTGGACAAGCTCTGCCGGAAGAAGCCGGCACCACAGTTCATTTATCGAATCAAACACAGCATGTCGTGGCGAAACCCGATTATCCATAAGCTGCCGGACAACATTGCCTATGCTAATAAAGCCGCTTGGTTTATTCCCCTCTTGCGGGCCGGTGGTGTTGCGCAGCTGCATAGTGTTATTCCGCTCTCAATTTGCCTATTGAAATTTGAATATCATCCTGCTTAGAGCGCCTATCCAATGTTGATAGGCATCAAAACATACAGAAAATCTGCTCCACTTTTTATCAGGCCTGGTCTATCTGGTTGGCCTAGCTCCATTTCAAATTCCGGCGTTTTAATAACCCGCAGGGCATCTGTTAAAAAATGTGGATTAAAACCAATCTCAATTGGCTCGCCTTTGTAATCAATCGCCATATCTATCTGGGCATCGCCTGTTTCCGGGGCTCTGCCGCTAAACACAATTTTACCCTTTGTTATCGAGAGCTTAATGCCCCTTGACTCCTCGCTTGTCAATAGCGCCGAGCGTCTAACTGCGCTCAAAGCCGCCTCGGTAGAAAGTTTCAGTTTTTTCTCGTAGTCAGTCGGGATTATATCCTCATATTTTGGGAAATTGCCCTCTACGAGATTCGAGCTTATAACGACATTCGCACAACTAATCAATATCTGGTTATCTAAAAGCTTAACCATGACAGGCTCTTTGTCGTCTCCGTTAATCTTATCCAAAAGACCCATAGTCTTTGCCGGCACTATTATTTTCACCGCTGCCATCTTCTCGCCTGGAGTTAAAGCCAGATTAGCCATACGGCGCGCAAGTCTCCTGCCATCAGTTGCAACCAATGATAGCTTCTTTCCTTTAACCTCCCACAGCGCTCCATTAATTGCATAGCGGCTGCTTTCTCTTGCTGTAGCAAACAAACATTGCTCAATACCCGCCTTAAGAACACCTAAAGCAATCTCTAAATCGCCTTCCCCGTCGAAACCTGGAACTACAGGGTACTGCCCTGGCTCTTGACCATAAATTGTGAAATGGCTGTCGGCTCCTTTTATCTCACAGGCGCCTTCGGTGGTCTCTAATAACAACACCTCATCGGCACTCTCGCGCACAACAGCCGCCAGCCGGTCTGCTGGTATAATAATCTCACCGGCTTCTTTAACTTGGACCCCGGAGAGAAGATGGTTTATACCAACTTCTAAGTCTGTAGCACAAATCCTAACCTCTTTTTCACCTGCCGTGATTTGTAAACATCGCAGTATTGGTTTGGGTGTCCGGCTTGGCACCACAGAAGTTAACAGGCCTAACGCCTCTGCTAAAGCTTCTCTGTTAAAGTTTGCTTTCATAATAAACCTCTACACTAAAATACTGAAAAAGTTAAAAATACAGGTTTCCAACCCTAGAAAACATTATTATAGCTTACAATAAAACGACGTGCTTCACAATCTTTTTTCACAAAAAAACGCAGCATCGCAGCATCTCCAAATAAACCCATCACATAAAGAATTTGGTTACTATGTTTTATTATTTATAGTAGAGAAAAATAGTATTATTAATCATATAACTTGTGATTTTGTTATATTACAAAGGGGCTATTTGATAAGACTTTATAACGCAAAGACTTAGGGGTGTTGATGACTATATATGTTTGTGGAAAACCGGTTAAATTATTAGTGAGGTTGTTCTACTAAACTAACCGTAATGATGGCCGAGTGGTATAGGCGTGTTAATTTATATTAGGATTTAACAAAGATTTAACCGCTCATTTTCTGCTTATCGTGGTATCCAGAGCGCTTTTGTATTGCGGGGGTAGGCAAACTGGTTAGGTTTTTATTTAGCTTGAAATTTTTAACAAACAGGGCTATTCTAAAATCGGACGAGCAAACAGCCCCGGCCACAATGCCTGGCAGGGTGATTAGCTAAACAGAGATATCTTATGAAGGATTTTTTTAAGAAAAACAAAATACCCGCGGCTATTATCATTGCAGCGTTTATAATTGCCGCTTCGATATGGCTATCAAACAGGCCGGCGCCAACCAAGCGGTGGAGCAGAAGCGATAGGACGCCGAAAATAGCGAAACCATTGCAACGTCCCGCCATACGCATCGATTACACTGAAGCGCCGAATCATGTGGGAGAATATGCTTGTGTGTCAGGCAAAATAGACCATACTTATACTTCTCAAAAAGGGACTACGTTTCTAAATTTCTGTCCCGATTACAAAACCTGTCCGTTTGGTGCTGTAATTTTTGATTCGGACGCATATAAATTTCCCAATCCAAACCAATACGAAGGAAAACCTGTAGAAATCACCGGCTTGATAAAGACTTATCAGGGGCGGCCAGAAGTTATTCTCAATGACCCAGGCCAAATCAAAATTAAATAGAATTTTTTTTATTGCTGACCGCTTTAATAGCAGCTCTTACTGGTTGTTTTTTGCCTCACAGGTCATCGGTTACTAAAGAAGTGCCCAGCCTTTACCGGGTGGGCGATAAATGTAATTATTATTTTCAGATAAACGAATAAAGCTTTTTCTTAATATCATGTGGCGCGCAGTTTTAAATTGATTTCTCAAACTGGCCAATTCATGGTTGTCATGCCTGCGAAAGCAGGCATCCAGGAATCTACGGACCAATGGGTTCCCGCTCCGCCAAAAAACGGCGGACAAGTTCCGCGGGAATGACAAATTGTATTATGTTCCTGTTGAATAATCGCTTACAATAATAGTAACAAATAAATTTAAGCATTGCTGTAGTATTAGCTTAAGGATGTGATTAAAAAGATATGGATAACAAGAAAACAAGCCCCCAGGAAACATTGTTTGTAGGTTTCGATATTGGTAGTAGCTTTGTACATTATGCTGTTCTTAACGCAGACAAAAAGGTGGTTTACTCCCCGAAGCCAATAATGCACTTCGCCAATCCCATCGGCGCTATAAGGGAAGCTTGGCAGAACATCGCCCGGGAATTTGACACGAGCAGCATAGAAAACACGGCATTTACAGGGGGAGGCGCAGAGTCTTTTCCTAAAGCTATGAATGGCGTAACGTATGTTTTTGACAGCGTGGCAATACCAAAAGGGGCGCGGGTGATAAGGCCAGAGGCAAAGTATATTTTCCATATAGGGGCGAAAGATTCGTACTTTTTTAACTTAGAAAACGTAAATAGCAAAACGATTATTCAGGAGTGGAAAACAGGGACTAAATGTGGTGGCGGCTCCGGCACATTGATAGAGAAGCAATGTAGAAGATTATTTGAAGGAGAGATCCCCAGCCCTGAATTAGAAAATATCGGCCCAGTAAGAGATGAGAGGGAAAAAGAAAATATCAGACTAAAAAACAGGAGCAAGCTCCAATCAAGACTAGAGGAAATGTTTTATAGGGCGCAAGAGCAGGCGTCAAGGTCAAGCCAGCCGAGCGAGTTTCTGGCGAGATGTGGCGTTGTTATTCAATCTGATTTAATTCATAAGCAAAACGAAGGTGCGAAAAGAGCGGATAATTTAGCCGGCCTTTTTAAGACGGTTGCCAGAAATTATAAAATTGATGTTCTCGGCGCCAGAGAGCTCCATAACTCTAATAATGCCATAGCAACGGGAGGCGTTCTCGCCAACGACCTTATAAGGAAAAACTTGGAGAGTTTACTCGGAATTTCTATAGATAGACCACAGTATTATAGCAGCATAGCCGCCATAGGCGCAGCGCTAAAGGGGTTAGAAGAAAATAATAACTTCATTTTTAATATTGGTCAGCTCGATAAAGTTGCAGAGTATAGCCGAAAGAAAAGGAAGTTTGCCCCGCCTCTTTATGAATCTTTGGATAAGGTGAGCGAGAAAAGTGAAAACATAAAAGAAACAATACCTGACGGAACTGAAGTTGTCCTGGGTATAGATGGAGGAAGCACAACAACAAAGGGGGTGCTGGTTGAATTAAAGACCGGAAAGCTTCTTGACAAACTTTATATCAAAACTCATGGCAACCCGGAACAGTCTCTAAAGCAGGTTATAAGATACCTGAGCAGACACAGGGATAAAGTAGCTGTAAGAGGTGTTGGCGCTACCGGTTCAGCAAGAAAGCTGTACGAGAAAATCCTGATTAGCAAGAAAAAGGCCGATGAGTTAAAAAGCAAAGCAATAGAGAAAACGGATAGAATAACTGATGAAATTACCTGTCACGCCATTGGCGTTAAACATTACAACTCTGCTATTGATACTATCTTTGAGATAGGCGGCCAAGATATGAAATTTACCAGCTTTGCAAAAGATGGAACCGTCAAGCAGGCAAAGATGAATTATAGCTGTCAGGCCGGTTCCGGCCAGACCCTTGAAAATATGGCTGATGTCATAAATTTGGACGTAGAGAATTCTCTACAGCAGGCAGCACTTAAAGCAGAGAGGGTTCCGATTATAGACTCAACGTGCGGTGTTTTTATGGAGATGGACGAAAATCAGCTTATCGCAGAGGGTTTCAGTAAAGAAGAAATAGCTGCCGCCGTAATAAGAGGAACCGCCGCAAGTTATTATTACAAGTTTGTTGGCGGCCCTCAGCACGTTGGAGAAAAATGTTCCGCCCAGGGCGGCCCTCCATTAGGGAAGGCCTTTCTTGCAGCGCTTGCGCAGGTAACAGGCAAGGAAATAGAGGCATATCCGCATAGAGAAATGTTCGGAGCATGGGGACAGGCGCTGGACATTATTGAAAACATAAAACAGTTACAGGCCCGGGGCAAAAAGTGTGAATCCGCATTCAGGGGCTGGGGCCTTGTGGATATGCCTTTTGAAAAACGAAGGATTTCCTGTAGAGAGCTGTTTAAAGAAAAGTCCTGTGGTATGAGAGACTGTCAGCTTGAAGTGTTTTCTATTGAAGATGATAAAATTCTCACCGGAGGTTTCTGCCCCAGAGGAAATTCCGACGTTGCCCTGAAACCGAAGACCAATTACGTGGAAAAATATCACAAGATTTTCGAAAAACATTTCAAAAAGCAGGGGTGCCTATTAGAAGAAATCTCTGCTGATAAGATAAAAGCTCATAAACACAGAACCGTAGGCATCAAAAGAAGCACCGCAACCCTCGGTGAAAAGGGAATCTTCAGCGCCGCCTTATTTAAAAAACTCGGCTTTTATCCTGTCGTATCGCCAAAAACAAACAAAGAAATAGCCAAAGTCGGGATTGACAGCTCCAGAACAGAATTCTGCATAGCCAGAAAACTGGTTACAGGTCATGCGGCACTGTTAAATGACAACCCAAACATCGAGTATTTGTTTAACCCCAGCTTCATCGAACAGAGAAAAGCTCAACCTCCGGACTTAAAGTATTGTATTTATACGGAATCGGAAGGATACATTCTAAACGACGTTCTTTCACTCGATAAAAATAAACAGATAAATCCTATCTTGCACTTTGGAGATTTGCCCCTTCTTGTACAGGAGATAAAACTCGAATTTAACCGATTGGGATTCAAATTTACCGATAGGCAAATTAAAGATGCTATTCGCTACGCAATCAAGGCAGAAAGCGAATTCAAACAGGAGCTTTATAAAGAAGGAGATAAATTTTTAGAAAGAGTTGAGCAAAACAATGAAAAGGCCTATGTCGGCATCGGCAGAGATTACGTCCTGCTTGACCCCGAGGCCAGCTCAAACTCAGGCGCTATGTTTTCGCAAATCAGGGGATTAAATTACATACCACAGTTTTTCCTGGAGCATAAATTCGCAGGCTTACCTATTGACGACATCGTTGAAAATGAATTTTGGGTCCAAAGCGTCAAAATTCTCAAAGCCAATTTATTCGTCGCAAATCATCCAAATCTTTTTGCTATCCGAATGATGAACTTTGCGTGTGGGCCTGACAGCTTAAAAATATATCAGGAAGAAAAAATTCAGCAGGCTGCGAATAAGCCCACCCTCGTTTTATTGACCGATGCACAAACCAACAATGCCCCCTTTGTGACCAGAACCGAAGCCCACGAAAGAGTCGTAAATCAAACCGGGAGGAAAAATCTCCAAATCGAGCGAATAAGAAGACACGCACAGACAAAAACGGACGGGCGAACTTGGCTAATTCCCTATATGGGAGATGCCAGCTTTGTTGGTGCTGCGGCCCTGAGATTCTTCGGCGTAAACAGCACCGTTTTGCCCACCAACACGCAAGCCGGCTATGAAGTAGCCCGCAAGCACATATATACCGAAGTCTGCCATCCCCTTAAAGGCGTTGTTGGTGACGCTATTGGTTTCCTGCAACAGGAGATTGAAGGAAAAGGCAAAGAATTCGTTGAAGAAAACTTTCTTGTTATGCTACCTACCACCAGCGGCCCTTGTAGATTCGGAAAATATACAGAATTGCTCAGGGATTTTTTGGACAAGGAAGGCCTTCAGGGCGTGCCGGTAGCTGGCCCTTCTTCAGAAACCGACTATTTTGACATACCTTTTCCGGAACATCTTTCTGTAAAAGACAAAGCGAAAATGCAGGCCATACTGTTTAAGGGAATACAAGCCGTGGATTTGCTCGAAGATATTACGTTGAGATTCCGACCTTACGCTGAAGATAAAAATCAGCTTGAAAAAATTAAAAAGCAAAGATTGGGTGAATTAGAAAAAATCGTCGAGGAAGGAGCTGACACAGCGGACTTGCTTAAGTGGGGCCGCGAAACTGTATCTCTGTTCAAGGCAATAAATCTCAGAAACCACGACAGATTTCCTCTGGTACTCTATATAGGCGAAATCTATATGAGACAGCACGACCCTTATACGAACTTTGTTATTCAGCAGTTAGAGCGGCAGCAATTAGAGATGATAAGGGACCCCGTAACTGATTGGCTGGATTATGTAAATAAGGTAAACATAAGAAATTCAAAGAGAGACCTGAAGTTAGCAATTAAAGATTTCAACATAAGTCGGGCTAAAAAAGAATTCGAAAAGCTTACCAAAGTTGTTCTTAAGGGCATATATATGTCCCACATTGAGCAAAAGCTGGCTCAGCCGTTCCACGAAGTGCTTTCCGGAAGACATATTCTTCCAAAACCGATGGAAATAATCGAAACTCTGCAAGAGCGCCACGAGTATCACGGCAATATTGAAGGTGAGTCTCCCTTAAGCATAGGGATTGCTTATTACTTTATGCATGATTTAATTGCTCCTGTGGGAGATGCCTATATCTCTGGTATATTTCATGTAGGCCCATTTACTTGTATGCAGGAAGGCGTGGCAACAGCCAAAATAGAAGCGATGGCAGAAGAGCTTAGAAAGAAGAAGCCGGATATGGTCTTCCCGGTTATCCACGCTTTTTTTGGTGATTCGCCGGATGCGAATCTTGATTCCGAAATTGCGGTATTCACAGAACAATGCTACCAAAAAAGGGATATCCTCAGGGGGCAGGGCAGGATGGGCTCCGAGTTTGTGAACCCCGTTAGAAGTAAGGCGTCAATTTCTAACGGGGTGAAGACGAGAGGCGATAAAATGCGCATCTTGGATATCGTGGCCGGAAAAAAGCAGCCCAAATCATCCATCCTCCGTAGAAGTCTTACTTCGGAGGACGGGCAAACCGCCGTCACCAAAATCAACCCTCCGAAATAATTATTTTCCTATTCGATGGTGGTAATAGTCGTAATTCTTTTATTTATAGGTACATGTAGTAGTTCGTCATTCTGAGCGCCTTGTCTCGGCGTAGTTTTACGAAGACGGAAGCGAAGAATCCGGCCCTTCGTCCCTCATCTGTCATCTGTTCTCCGTCTTCTGTCCCTTCGGCTTCGCTCAGGGCAGGATTCTGTCTCCTGTCTTCCGTATTCTGGAGGCCGGGGGTAGATTCAGTGCTGCAAAATCTGCGAACAGCTCTTTTGCCTTGGCATCATACGCCATCGCCGCCGCTTTTTCATCGTCAAAATAACCGATATCTATCTTGTTGTTGCAGCATATCTCCGCTCGTCACTTTTTTTGACCCTTTGTCCGGCTAACGCCTTTGTATCGTGAGCTGGAATTGCCCCTTTTCTTGCGTTTATTCCACGTATTCTGCTGAGCCGTAGCAAAACGAAGGTTCGCTTTGCGATTATCCATGCCGTTATGGTTGATATGGTCGATGACTTTACCTTCTGCAGTACCCATTATTACCTGGTGCATCTTTACGCATGTTCCCTTGATTCCGCTGCTGTCCCACCGCTCCGCGTAAAATCTTCTTTTACATCCCTTCGCATACCATTGATATTTCGCAAGCTCCTTGTAATCTTCCGGGTCCACGATTGCGTATTTACCCTGTGTAAGGTGGATTTTGCGGAACGCATAGCCGTAGCGCAGCCGGCGATAACGCAATAACAGCCATACGCGAATCCGGAGAACCCATCCCGGCAGGACAATCTTGATTTGAATCTCTCGCAAGGCCTCTCCACACGAAAAGGAACTTTATGTGCTTTTTCGTGGCTATCTTGCCTTATTCTTGGAACTGCTGTCTCTTTTCGTGCCCTCCCGAGGGCTTGCCTTCCCGCTCCTGGCGGGCTATTCCCCCCATCTTGCTTGCCTCGCCGTAGCTTCTAGCGAAGGCTGGTTAGTGTTATACCAAACTTCACCTGATAGTTCAATGAAAATCTAACAAAAATGGTAAAAAAATGACTCTTCCAACTACCTTAAAAATTACTACATATAATTAAAAATAAGGTTTTCTGTGTTTTTCTTATTTTTTGGCCATTAAAATAGTAAATATATCGTTATTTTTTTAGAACATCGGAAATATTGTTGCATATACTTGTTTTGACCGATACTATAAATAGGGTGAGTATTTGATAATAAGCCATTTATTGCAGAAAACATGCAAAATATGCCACCATATTATATGGAGAAATAAATGTTAATTGAATTTCGTGTAAAGAATTACCGGTCGTTTAGAGATGAGCAAGTTCTTAGCCTTGTTGCAAGCAGCGACAAAACATTAAATCAGAATTGCGTCTCTATAGGTAAGTTGCGCCTATTAAAAGTCGTGGGTATTTATGGTGCAAATGCTTCAGGAAAAAGCAACCTGATAAAAGCAATAAACTGTATGCAGAAATTGGTTTTAGATTCAGCTGATTTCAAGCCTGGTAGGAATTTAGGTGTTACACCATTTTTACTTGACAACAAATCTCAAAAAGAACCGACCTCTTTTGAAGTAACGTTTTTGCAAAACGGCATCCGTTACCAATACGGATTCAATGTGACAAATAATCGTGTACAAGAAGAATGGCTTATTGCCTATCCCAAGGGGGTTGGTCAGACTTGGTTCTCTCGAACATTCAACAAAAAACGAAGTGATTATGAATGGAAGTACAGCACATTTTTGAAAGGCGAGAAAGCTAAACTCGCGGATAAAACAAGGGAAAATGCATTGTTTCTTTCGGTAGGAGCACAGTGGAACAACGAACGGTTAACTACTGTATACAAGTGGTTTCAAAATAAATTGCATGTAATTCCACCAAAGGAACATTTTAGGCCGGTCACAGCAGAAATGCTGCTTGACGCGCAAAAGAATAAGAAGGCTAAGAAGCAATTGCACGAGATTGTGACACACGTACTGAAAAAAGCAGATTTGGGAATACATGGAGTAAATGTTAGAAAGCTTAAATTGGAACCGAACGGTTTAAAATTTCCTAAGGATATGCCTTCTATTATCCAGGAAGAGATTCTTAAACGCTTGGAGAAGGAGCCTCCTATTAGAGTTGAGATGATTCACCTTAATATAGATACCGATAAGGAAACATCCTTTCCATTGGAAGAGGAGTCCGACGGAACACAAAGATTATTCCAACTCTTGGGTCCATGGCTGGAAACAGTTGCAGTTGGATTTACGGTTTTTATTGATGAACTGGAGGTAAGTCTTCACCCCCTTCTAACGCGCGAATTAATAAAATTTATCCAAGACCTTGGAAATAACAAGGCTGGAGCGCAATTAATTTTTGCTACACACGACACTACGTTATTAAATCCAGAATTATTGAGACGCGACCAAGTCTGGTTCACAGAAAAGGACAAAACTGGTGCAACCAATATGTATTCAATGTCTGATTATAAAGAACGTCGTACTCGAAAAGGGGAGGCTATGCAAAAAGGTTACTTATCAGGTAGATATGGTGCAATCCCTATCTTGGAGAATTTTGCCATCAAATGAGTCCAAAACGCCGTATCAAAGATCTAAGGCGCCTACGATCGTTCAAGAGGCCAAACAAATTCGAGCTCATCGTATGCGAGGGCTCAAAAACCGAGCCAGCATATTTCCAAGCATTGAAACCCCAACTTTGCCTATATGCTGTTCATATAAATGTTGTTTCTTTGGATAGCCAATCCAGACCTATAGAGGTTGTTAACTATGCTATTTCACAAAAAAGCATAGCTTTAGATGAGGGACTTCCTTATGATAAAATTTGGTGTGTCATTGACGTTGAGGCCCCTAACCCACATAAATCATTACCAGAGGCTATGGCTAAGGCAAGAGAAAATAGAATCAGTATCATTTTAAGCAATCCTTGTTTTGAATATTGGTTTCTCTTACATTTTGAAAAAATAATTTCTCCATTTAAAAACATAACAGAAGTTATTAATGTTTTGAATAAGTTTCATAGGTCTTACAAGAAATCTCGAATTGGATTTGACGTCAT